>JACMLA010000885.1 GCA_014379815.1 Bryobacteraceae bacterium
CTCGCGGCATCGGAGCAAAGGAAAACGGCTAGCGTCCCGATGTCTTCCACCTTGCCCCACCGACCCACGGGAATCTTAGAAACGAACTGGGCATTCAATTCCGGATTCTCAAGCAGGGGCAAGTTCATCTCAGTTGCAAAAGGACCGGGGCTAATGCCCACAACGGTGATTCCTTCGCTCGCCAGTTCAAGGGCTACCGCGCGGGTTAACCCCATCAGCCCGGCTTTGCTGGAAGAGTAGGCAGCACGGCCTGGCAGAGAGATGTGACTCATGATCGACGTCATGTTCAGGATCCGGCCATAACCGGTGCCCTTCATGTGAGGTACGAAAGAGCGACACATCAGAAAAACAGCCGTCAGATTCGTGTCGATAACGGATCGCCATTCTTCAAGGGTGAAATCTGTGATGTTCTTGCGGCAGTTGACGCCAGCGTTATTGATGAGGATGCTGACGTTACCAAGTCGGGATGCTACGTCCGTCTCCAGCTGACGCACCTGAACTTCGTCTGTCACATCGGCGCGGAAGGTCTCCGCTTTCCCGCCCATTCCACGAATCGCTTCGGCCGTCTCTTCCAGCTTTGCGCTGTCTCTTCCTACCAGAGCCAGGTGGGCGCCAGCACCGGAGAGCGCCAGTGCCATCGACTTCCCAAGACCACGGGAAGCACCGGTAATTAAAGCAACTCTGCCAATCAGGTTGTTGTCTGTCATGTTCGGAGGGCTATTTGCCGGCAGCTCCCAGGATGTATTCAGCAACCGCCTGAGGGCGATCCACGTTATTCATCGCGAGGCCACCAGTCTCTCCGGCAGTCTCAAGCCCAAGGTTTCCAATCCCAAACATCCTCTGCCATAGCGACTGGTCTACGCGTACATCCTGAATCTTTGCCAGATCCATCGTACGGGTCGACTTCGAGAACAGACCCGTCTCATAGCGAAGTTTGCCACCGCCCACAGTTAAAGAGGTAAAGTGCTGGCCAATGTGCTGTCTGACGGCTAGTAACAAAATCAGTACAGGAATGATCAGAAGCCACTGCTGCGGGTCAGGCCGGTTATTGTTCCAGCCAAACAGAACAGCCGCCAAAATGAAGCCAACTGTATACAGAGGACGGACCAGACGAAAGCTGGGACGCACTACTACTGACGAAGCACTTCCGGCAGGTGTTTGACTCAAGCCATGATTGTACAGCAGGCCTACCAGACCCGGCACGCGTTTTCGCCGCGCACCATAGACTGCCCTTCCGTGCAACCCCACGCCTTCCAGAACTCGGGCATGTTGCTAAATGTGCCGTTTGTTCTATAGCGGCCCGGCGAGTGCGGGTCGGTGAGGGCGCGGCGGCGGGAACTAGCTTCAGTCGATGACTCACACCAGACCTGTGCGAATCCAAGAAAGAACCGCTGTTCCGGTGTATAGTCGTCTATCTTGGGTGCTTCCTTGCCCTGCAGCGAATCCATTAGAGCCATCAGGGCTATGCGGACTCCGCCGTTGTCGGCCGTGTTTTCCCCAAGGGTTAGCTTTCCATTCAACTTCAGATCGCCAGTCGCAACAAAATCGCTGTACTGCTTGTCAATGCAGGCGGCGCGCTCCTCGAACGATTTGCCATCGGCTGGAGTCCACCAGTCCTTGAGATTGCCGTCGGCGTCAAAGCGGCGACCTTGATCGTCGAATCCGTGAGTAATTTCGTGGCCGATGACAGAGCCGATTCCGCCATAATTGACAGCATCATCGAGCTTTACATCGAAGAACGGCGGCTGCAGGATGCCTGCCGGAAAGTTAATGTTGTTCTCACTTGGCCTGTAATAAGCGTTGACCGTTGGCGGAGACATGCTCCACTCTTTCGTGTCAGGCGGCTTCCCAATCTTGTCGAGGTCGCGGCGCTTGTGAAACGCGTTGGAGCGCAGGCTGTTTCCAAAATAGTCACGACCTTTGACCTGCAACCGGGAATAGTCTAACCATTTTTCAGGGTAGCCGACCTTGTTCTGAATCGTCTTCAGCTTGCCAAGCGCACGTTTCTTGGTCTCGTCTGTCATCCAGTCAAGCGTGTTGATGTCCTTCTCAAGAGCTTTCCCGAGGTTGGCAATCAAGGTTGCCATCCTTTGTTTAGCGTCCTGCCCAAACGCCAATTCCACATACTTTTGTCCAAGTGCTTCGCCGAGATCGCCATCCACCGACGCGACGCAGCGTTTCCAGCGGGGCTTCATCTCCTTCACGCCCGAAAGCGTTCTCTGGAAGAAGTCGAAGTCCTCCTCAACAAATGCCTTGGGCAGGGTTGCGGCTGTTGCGTGCAGAACATGCCAGGTCAGGTAGGTCTTCACGTCGTCGACGCTTGCGTCGCTGAAGATCTTGTCGAAAGCTTTGAAATACTCCGGATTCCTGACGTTCAACCGATCGATGCGACCAAGACCTACCGATCGCGCATAGCCAATCCAGTTGAACGAGGGCGCCAGTGCGATAAATGTCATGACATCGGAAGGGTGGTTCCTCATCAGAGGATTGCGGCGGGAGACAATATCTGCGGCGGGTCTGGCAAGTGCCGTTTCAAGGGCCATGACGGAGGCTGCAGCAGCTGTGGCTTTCTCCTCGGTCTGGCCCGACAGTTGAAACATCTTCTGTACGTGAGCCACGTATTTGGTGCGCAGCTCCACCGAACGTGCGTCGTCCTTGAGATAGTAGTCGCGATCCGGGAGCGTCAGACCACCTTCGGCCGCGTGGACGATCACCATTCTGGAATTGTTGTAGTCTGCCGCGGCATTCAGTGCAAAGAACGCAGCAATGCCTTCCTGCTGCAACTTACCAACAACCTCTGCAATATCCTTGCGATCCTTAATGCCTGCGATCTGCTGCAGGTAAGGCTTCAGCGGATCTGTCCCCTGGGCCTCAATTCCTGCTTCGTCCATGCACGACTGAAAGTAGTCACCGATCTTCTGTTCCACCGGCGATCGCGTCGTCTTTGCCGAGCTGGTTTCGAGAATATCGCGCAGTATTCGCTGATTGCGCTCATTCAGCTCGTCGAATCTTCCCCAGCGGGCGTACCCCGGGGGAATAGGATTGGCCTTGATCCAGCTGCCACAAGCATACTGATAAAAGTCCTGACAGGGGCTTGCGCTTTTGTCAATGCTTTCGGTGCTGAACCCTGTCTGACCATAGACAGCCGTGCCGACAAGCACGATAGAAAAGAGATTACGTAAACTCACTTGCGGCTCCTAAAGTAGTTCTGGGGGTTACCAGACCCGGCAGGCATTCTCACCGCGTACCATCGGCTGATTGGCCGAGCAGCTGAATGCTTTTTGAAACTCGGGCATATTCGAGACGACACCGTTGACGCGCCATTGCGAAGCAGAATGCGGATCGGTTTGTGCACGCAGCCGGGCACTCTCGGGCCGGTCGTTGTTGCACCATACCTGCGCCCATCCAAGGAACAACCGTTGCTCCGGACTAAACCCGTCGACCTTAGGCTGCGTTCTCTTAGCAATCGTGTCCATCAGCGCCATATACGCGATCCGGAGACCGCCATTGTCGGCCGTATTCTCGCCAAGCGTTAACTTGCCGTTTAGCTTGACCTCATCCACCGCAGTATAGGCCGAGTACTGTTTGTTGATGCACTCGGTTCGCTTTTGGAACTCCGTTAGATCTTTCTCGGTCCACCAGTTATCCAGATTTCCCTTCGCGTCAAACTGGCTCCCTTCATCATCGAAGCCATGAGTGAGTTCGTGACCGATAACAGCTCCAATGGCACCGAAGTTAACAGCGTCGTCAATTTTCACATCGAAGAATGGCGGCTGTAGAATTCCAGCTGGAAAGTTGATGTTATTGTTCTGAGGGTCATAGTAGGCGTTTACCGTAGGTGGCGACATGAACCATTCTTTCTTGTCGACCGGCTTACCGATCTTGGCCATCTGGCGGCGAAACTCAAACATATTGGCGCGGAAGCTGTTGCCAAGTGCATCACCGGCCTTGACGTCGAGGGGCGAGTAATCCCGCCACTGTTCGGGAAAACCGATTTTGTTCGTAATCGCGTGCAGCTTTTCCAAAGCCTTCTTCTTTGTTTCAGGAGTCATCCACTCCAGTTGCTGAATGTCCTGAGCAAGTGCTTTTTCCAGCGCCTGCACCATTGCAAGCATGCGCTCTTTTCCTTGCGATCCAAAAGTCAGCTCAACATACTTCTGGCCCAGCGCTTCTCCCAGGTCGGCGTCGACGTACTGCACGCAACGCTTCCAGCGTGGACGCTGCTCTTTCTGGCCCGTCAGAGCGCGACTGTAGAAGTTGAAGTTCTCATCGACAAACGCTTTCGGGAGCACGGGCGCCCCGGAGTGTACAACGTGCCAGGTAAGGTACGTCTTCAGGTCTTCGATCGCGGTTTCTTTCAGCTGAGACTCCACCGCCCGGAAAGCTTCCGGCACTGCCACATTCAGCGTTGGCTGGCCCGCTCCAAGTGCTGGAAGGTATTCGGACCAATTGATGGAAGGCGTCAGAGCCGCGAGTTCCTTAATCGGCATCCGATGGTAGAGCTGCTGTGGGTCGCGGCGGCTGGTCACATCGAGGTGACCCTTAGCTAACGCCGTCTCAAGCTTCATGACTACATCGGCTTTGGTTGCGGCAACGTCGGCTTTATTTCCGATCAGTTCGAACATCTTCGCAACATGAGCGACGTAGGCTTTACGCAGGTCCACAGACTTGGCATCAGTCTTGAAGTAATAATCTTTCTCTGGCAAGCCGATGCCACCCTGATCCAGCTGGGCCGTCACTTCCTCGGCATTCTTGAAATCCTGACCGGACGTGATACCGAACAGAACGCCCACCCCGCTGCGATGCAGGGCAACCAGTTCGCGGGTGAGTTCATTCTTATCTTTAAGAGCTTTGATCCGGTCCAGCATCGGCTGAAGCGGAGCTATTCCCCGTTGCTCGATACCCTTCTCATCCATGCAAGCCTGGAAGTAATCGCCGATCTTTTGTTCAACCGGAGTTCTGGTCTGCTTGGCGGAGCTGGTCTCGAGGATGTCCCGCAGTATCGACCGGTTCCGTTCGGCCAATTCGCTGAAGCGGCCCCATGAGGACTGATCCGGTGGAATGGTGTTGTTCTTTAGCCATCCGCCACAGGCAAACTGGTAAAAATTGGTGCATGGTGCAGCACTGCGATCCAGAGCCGCAGGGCTGAAGCCCGGCTGAGCAAACACGGCCACAGAGGACGCCGCGACAAGTGAAGCGAGACAAGCAAGACGCATAGGTACTTAAAAGGGACGTGAGACTGTTTCAACTGTACCGCAACAATTCCTAAAAATGGAGCTTCGCGACCAGCTCAAACACTCGCGGATCGAACGCAGAATTGATGCTTCCGAAGGCTGCGGTGCCAAAATTTCCGTTGGGGTTGCCGAGGGCTGGTGTATTGGTGACATTGAAGGCCTCAGCTCGCAATTCCACGAACCGGATTCGCTTGCCGACCATCAGGTCGAGTGTCCGGTAGCCCGGTCCAATCACAGGGTTCCGTGAGCTATTTCCGATGGTGAACTGGGGCGCAAGCCGGAAAGCACTGGTGTCGAACCATCGTGACGTGGACCGGAGGTCGGAAGCAAGCTGAGGATCTGCCACCCGGTTGGGCCGCTGAATTCCGAAGCCCGCGAAGGCGTTCAGGTTTGGGGTTTGGATCACGGCGATCGGACTTCCAGACTGCGCACGGGCGATTCCAGCTATCTGATATCCTCGCCATTCAAACACTCCGCCTGCTGAGAAGATATGCGGGACACTGCCCGTACTGACATCTTTCTCGAGCCTGCGGTTGTAGCTGTCGGCCGCCTGAAACGCAGCAACGGGACCGGTCAGAATCGCTGAATCGAAGACGGCGCCTGCATCGTCGATCAGTTTCGACCACGTGTAGGCAGCGCTAAACGTAAATGCTTTCGTGAACCGTTTGGCCAGACGGCTCTGGAAAGAGTGATACGTCGAATGACCGACATTGTTGCGGTACAACGCCACGGTGGTGAATCGTTGGAACGGTCGTAACAATTGCTGCTGTGCGACTGTGGGGCGCCCTATGGATGAGCTCACCGGAATCTGACCGAAGTAGGGATTTTGCACCTGTTGCGTAAGCTGAGAACCGAGACTGAGAAGCTCCACCGGTAGCTGATTCGCGTTGACGTCCGGGACGCCAAGATTTGTCAGCTTGGACCCGAGGTACCCAGTCTCTATCGACCAATCCTGTGCGAACGATTTCTGGAGAGACAGATTCCACTGCTGTGCGTAGCCGCTCTTCCCATCACGCTGCACCCCGAAGACACCCTGACCCAGACCGGCATTTGCATCAAGGGGCGCGTTTGCCAGCGAGGGACCGTCGCTAAGCCGAAACGCGGGGTTCACGTTATCGAGCGACGGCTGGGACGTCGTGCGGATGAAGGGGAACAGCGGTGTCGTAAAAGGAGTCGTGATTCCTGCCTGCTCGATCCACGTCATTCCGTAGCCACACCGGATGACGAAGGTTTCGCCGACCCTGTAGGCGAGACCGATTCGCGGAGCGAAGTTACCTCTTTCCAGTTGCCTTGCAGATCGTCCGTACCCGTTGGTCCCGAGGAAATCCAGCTGTTGTGTCTGGAGATTGAAGACGGCGCCGCGATCACCGGCAACTGTCGAGGGAAAGTTCAGTGTGTAGCGGGCGCCAAGATTGACGTTAAGCCGGCGGGAGACCTTGAAGTCGTCTTGGAGAAAAAACTCGGCGATGTTAGCGCGCGGCCTCAGGGTCCCTGTCTGTTGATCGATGCTGAAGTTCTGGACGTTTCCGAGCGTCAGATTCGCGAAGCTGGTGAACTGATAATTGCCGCTTGGATAAGGCGGTTGCAGAACATCGAGACGCTGGTGACGGATGTCGGTACCTATCTTCAGGCTGTGCCGGCCGGCGACAACAGCGAGGTTGTCTATGATCTGTGTTACCGATGTTGCAAACTGCCCATTCGTGTTTTGTCCCGGGCCAAGAGACTGAAGACCCGTGATGTCGTATGTCGGCTCGCCAGGGTTTGACACACGGTTCAGTCTGCGCCGGGTGAACCCGAACCTTACCTGGTTGACCCTTGCCGGGGACAATGTCCACGTATCCTCCACAACCGTGCTGTCCGCTCGGGTGAACAGATTGCTGGTGACCTGGGGCAGAGGTTGGCCCGGGTCGGAGTCATCCCGAACATAAGCATATCGACCGAAGACGCGGTGCGAGCTGCCGAGGTACTGATCGAATCGGGTGTCGAACTGATCCTGCGCAGTCCGGTCTGTACCGACCCGCCTGTAATTGTTTGCGGCAGTGGAAGACGTGGGCAGTGGATAGCTGGCAATCAGGCGGGCGGCCACCGGATCCCAGTTCGGCTGAGGCGATCGCTGGGCAACCGTTGGGACAGTGCTGGTTCGGACGACTCCGGTTGCGAGTCTGGATCCCTGCCAGTCCACAAAGAA
>JACMLA010000110.1 GCA_014379815.1 Bryobacteraceae bacterium
GAGCCAAGTCCAAAACGTCGCGCGAACTCTTGGTTCACGATTGCTACAGTGACTTGGCTGCCGGCGTCACTGCGGTTGAAGTTCCGTCCTGCCAGCACGGGGATGCGGAGTGTACGGAAGTAGTCCGGGCTGACCTGATGGGTCATCGCTACCACGCTGCGCAGGGCTCCGGTCGAATCGGTCTGGCCTGCAAGTTCCACCGGACCTCCACGCGCCGGGCGCAATGGCGGGCCGGTTACGGTGGCTGCGGAATCTACTCCTGGGATAGCGGTAATCTTCTCCACGTATTGCTGAAACGCGAGCCCGGCTTTCTGATCCACAGCGTTCTGCGCGCCGGAGGGCAACTTCAATTGCATTGTCAACAGATGGGTCGGATCAAAGCCCAATGGAGCTGAGATCAGGGCTAAGAAATTTTGGCTGACAAGGCCTGCGCTACAAAGCAAAAAGACCGATAGTGCCGCTTGCAGCGCGATCATTGCGTGTCTCCACCGGTTGCCTTCGCCTGTGGCGGGACGTGCACTTAGAGAAGGCCCCGGTGTCCATTTGCTGCCCTTGACCGCAGGTAAGCTGGCGAACGCGAGGGCAGAGATCAGCGAGACTGCGAGGGTAAAAGCGACGACTGTCAGGTCGAGGTTGGCTGACTCGAGGAGTGGGCTGCGCACCGGAAGGACAGATATGAGGAGGCTGATAGTCCAGGCAGACAACAGTAGCCCTGCTGCACCGCCAACCGCAGCGAGCACCATGCCTTCGAGGAGGAACTGACGGATCAGGCGGAAACGGCTTGCGCCCAAAGCAGTGCGAATCGCAACTTCCCGTCCGCGCCGCAGGGAACGCGCGAGCAGCAACTGCGCCGTGTTTGCGCAGGCAATCATCAAGAGAACCGTTGCGCCCCCGACCAGCAGCCAAAGCAGTGGACGCTGGGTACCGACGATTGCTTCGCGCAGTGGGATTGTCTTGAAAGTGAAGCGGCTCGGTCCACCAGCGCGACCGCGATACTCGAGAGGAAACTCGCGTACCAGTGCGTGTCCGATGGTCTGCAATTCGGATGCAGCCTGGGCGTAAGTGAATCCCTGTCTTATACGGGCGAGAACGCGAAGTGGATCGCCGCGTCCGCTTCCGGTGGTGTGCAGGACTGCCACGGACTCGATCGGAGATGAGACGTAAATGTCTACCTGCTCCGGAATTCCCAGAGTTGGGTAGTCGAAATGAAAACCCCGGGGAAGCACGCCGACTACGAGGGCCGGGTTGCCATCGAGTCGCAGTGTCGTTCCGACAGCGTCAGGATCAGTTCCCATTCGCTTTCGCCAGAAGGCATCGCTGACTACGATGGCCGGAGTTCGGCGAGGCTGATTGTCTTCTTCGAGCAGCGTCCGACCGAGTGATGCCTGCGTACCGAGGAGCGTAAAAAAGGAGGCCGTTACCCGGGCAGCAAAAACTCTGACGGGCTCTTCGGTACCGGTGAGCTGCATGTCGCGATGTTCGGCAAAGGCGATCTGTTCGAGCGTACGAGTACGGGCGAGGATCTCGAGAAATTCCGCCACGCTGGGATTCCAGCTGGTTTTGCCGAGATCTTCGACGATGGTTACCAAGTTTTCGGATTGAGGATAAGGCAGAGGGTCGAGGAAGGCGGCTTTGAGCAGAGTGAACGTTGCGGTGTTGCCGCCGATGCCGAGTGCCAGAACCAGCACGATAAGAGCGGAGACGCTGGCATCGCGCCGCAACAGAACGAACCCGTGGTGAA
>JACMLA010000111.1 GCA_014379815.1 Bryobacteraceae bacterium
TGCCGCGCCGATCCTGGCCCTGCACGGTACGCAGGATACCTACGTGGCGTATGAGCAATCGGTATGGCTGCTGCAGAGACTACTCGATGCCGGCGTGACTGCGGAACTGGAAACCCTCTCCGGTGCCGGGCACGGTTTTAAGGGTGCCGATGCCGAGAAAGCGGAAGCGCGCTCGATTGCATGGCTGGATCGCTGGTTGGCGAAACCGTAGCTGGCTGTTGCGGCGACACGCTCCCCTTAACCAGCAGCCGGAAGAGCAAGAACGCGGCAGGGTGCAGGAAACCCATAATCACAAACACTGCATTGTACGAGAAGTGCTGCACGATATAGCCGGTGAGTGAGGTAAACAGCGCGCCTCCGAGTCCGTTCCCAAACGCCGCAATACCGGCGACAGACCCCACAATCTCCCGCGGGTAAATGTCGTTGGTGACGGTAGTCAGATTCGTCATCCACGCCATGTGACTGAACGTCACGATACAGATCACGGCCATGGTCACAGCTGTCGAGGGCGTCAGGGCGATCAGCACGCTCAGCGGCATGACAAGCGCGAAAGGGAGCATGGACAGCGTGCGGGCGCGGAGCACAGGCGTGCCACGTTTGATCATCCAGCCCGACAGCAAACCTCCCAGAATGGAGCCAAAGTCCGCGCACAGATAGGGCAGCCACACAAGCATGCCCATCTGCTGCATCGTGAAACCGCGCTGTTCCACTAGATACTTGGGCAGCCAGAACAGGTAGAACCACCACACCGGACTCGACAACAGACGCGCGAGAAACAGGCCCCAGGTCTGGCGGATCCTAAGCAGTTCAACCCACTTGATCTTCACCGCGGTACCGGAGCTCGAGTGGTTACTTGCGAGAAGCTGTAGCTCGCTGTCGGTAATCCGTGGATGGTGTTGTGGCAGGTGGTATAGCCAGAGCCAGCCAATCAGCCAGATCAGCCCGAGCGCTCCGGTGATGACGAACGTAGATCGCCACCCATACGTCAAATACAGCCAGACGATCAGAGGTCCGGATACGATTGCGCCCACCGCCGCGCCTGCTTGCACAATGCCATTTGCAACAGCGCGCTCCGATGCGGGGAACCACTCGGATGTCACTTTGACGGCGGCCATAAAGTTCCCGCTCTCGCCTGCTCCAAGTAGGAAGCGAAATGCCCCAAGTTGAAAAGCGCTGGTGACGAGGCCATGCAGCATATTGGCAACAGACCACCACAGCATGAAGGCGGCTAGCCCAATCCGTGTACCCCAGCGGTCCACGATAATGCCCGAGACAACGTACATCACGGTATAGGCCCACAGGAATGCCTGCAGAATATTCGCGTAGGTAACCGGCGTGAGCTGCAGTTCCTTCGTCAGGACCGGGGCCACAACCGAGAGAGCCTGACGATCGACATAGTTGATGACCGTAGCGAGGAAGAGCAGGGCCGCGACGTACCACCGCAAATGTGGGATCTTCATGGCCACTTTGGTTTTGCTCCTTAGATAAGCGCCGCTTGCGCCACGTCAGAGTAAACCCACGCGCGCAAAAAGGCCAGTTCGTTCAGGCTGACGTTGTCGAGCGAAGCCGTGGGATGCCGGACCCGGGCACTGTGGATGATCCCCGCGGATACCAGATTGTGCTTCATGGCAGAGACGCCCATCCCCGGCTGCAGTTCGAAACGGATCAACGGAAGAGCACGGGTGAACGCCTGCCAGGCGGCATTGCGATTCCCAGCGGTGAGGTGCTTCCAGATAGCACAAAAAATCTCGATCATATCGCTTCCCGGCATCATGCCGAGTGCCCCGCGATCGAACTCTTCAATCAGAAACTGACCGTTGAGACCACCGAAGAGGATCAGATCTTCACCTGCAGCTTTTCGCGTTGCGGTGATCTTCGGTGCGGTGGGCGGCGCTTCCACTTTGGCGTACCGCACGTTCTCTATCTCGCGCGCCATTCGTGCCAGAAGCGCCGGTGGCATAACCACCTGAGTCATCAATGGCGCATCCTGGACCATGATCGGGATCTTGACGGACTGGCTGATTGCTTCGAAGTAGTGCATCAGACCGTCGGCATCGGTCTTCATGTAAAACGGCGGAAGCACCATCAGGCAACTGGCTCCCTGTTCCTCTGCCTGCTGGCTGAGCAGTACTGCGGCGTCGGTTCCATTCGCTCCGCTGGAAACGATCAGAGGGACCCTGCCGTTCACTTCTTTCCGAACCACTTCCAGAATCGAGCGGCGCTCCTCCTCCAGCAAAGCGTAACCCTCGCTGGCATTGCCGAACAGGCCCAGTCCGCTGGCACCCTGCGCCAGAAGATGCGAGGTCAGACGGCTCTGACTGCCAAGGTCAAGCGTCCCGTCGTCGTGAAAGGTGGTGTTGAGTATAGGAACGATGCCCTGGAAAGGTGTCATGAAAAACTCCACAATCATCTCACAGCTACCAAACAGAAGTAAAATATTTCAGATTCCGCTCCGGTCAGATCGAGTCCGCAGCTTCCCGGCACATCGCCGTCCAGGCCTGTATCCACCACCAGTTTCCCCGAACGTCTTTAGACGATTCAGCGCATCGTACAGGTAACTCCGGGCCCGGCACGGAGTTCGGATCCATCACTGCGCGGAGCTGCTCCATGCTTACGAGCAACCCCAGCAGGGACGCTCTCAGCCCCTTCAGGCTCATGCTGCGTTAGGCAAGACTTCGGATACCTGTCTTGGTACCCTATGCAATCCCTTCTGGTCAACGCCTCTCCAATCTGGCGTTATCCTGTGTTGGTGGCCCGTATCGATTCCTTCAGCGTCAGCTCGGATCAGTTGCTCTTCGGCAATGAGAACGCGGCCCCGACGACGACTCCGCTTGCAGTTCGAGGCCGTCTCACGCTGTGATGAAGAAGAGAAGCACGTCGTCCGATCGCTTCTCGAAGGCATGACCTTGAAGCACCAAGCCCGTCGCTGGCAGACCGTCTCGAACAGCGGCGAAAGGAAGTAATTCGAATGGCCCTTGACCTCCAGCAAGAGCTGAAGCAAGCCCACGCACTGCTCGATCAACTCTCCCCCGCCAAGCTCGGCGCTATCCGCTCCCTCCTTGAAGTCATGCTCGATGATGACGAGCCCGTCATCGATGAAGACCGCCGCCGCTTTCAGGAAGGCCAGGCCTTCTTCGCCAGCGGCAAAGGCATTCCCATGGAAAATGTGCTGGCCGAGTTCGGCATGAAGCCTGAGGACTTCCCGCTGAGCAAGTAGTGCCGCCCTACCGTATCGAATGGCTCGATGAGGCGAGGGCCGACGTGCGCCGCCTGGACCGCCCCACCGCCATGCGTATCTTCGATGGTATTCTTCACTACGCCCGGACCGGCGGTGGCGATGTCACTCCCTTGCCCGGCGACATGGCGGGGTCTATCCGCTTGCGCCTCGGCGACTACCGCGTCCTGTTCGCCCTGCAGGACAACTTCATGCGCATCTTCGGCGTCCGCCATCGCACCGGGGCTTACCGCTAAACCGCCGCCACCTGTGGGCGGAAAGAACGGGCTCTTCCAGGTTCTTCTAAGAAGTTCTGAGGAGTTCTAACGCCCGGCCAGCATTCCAAAAAGTTCTTTAAGAACTTCCAGCAAAACGTAGTGCCCCAGTAGCCTTTCGTGATGCTTCCCGGCGGAACGTCGTACTTCCAGCTTGGCGCTGGTCAGCCCCACCTGCCGGTTCTCCGCGCCGCCTCATCGGCAGCCGTGTTCGTCAGCCGGTTGCGCGTCGATAAACCCGCTCGCCGACGGAAGCTCGAGCGGCTCTATCCAGATCCTGCCGAAGCTCACCTTCCAGCAAATCGATTCCAAGTCCGGGGCCTCCAGGCACTACATACGCGGCGCCGGTTAGCTCGACAGGATGACTGAGGTATCGGTTCGCCACCTCAAGCACCGAGGGATTGAATTCCAGCATCGGGCAGTTCTCCGTGGAAGCTGCAAAATGTATGGCGGCAGCAATCTGCGGTCCAAGAGCGATGCTTAAATGCGGTACCACGGCGACATCCCAGCTTGCGGCGAGTCGAGCAATCTGTCGGCCTTCGCTGATTCCGGTGCGGCCTAAATCCGGCTGTGCATAGCGCATCGCCTGCTCGCGAAAAAACGGCTCCATCTCCCAGCGCGTCCGGTAGCTCTCGCCCAGGGCCAGTGGGGTCCGAATCGCTCTCGCCAGCTTTGCATGGGCGGCCACATCTTCGGGAAGGAGAGGAGCCTCCAGCCAGAATGCGTTGCGCCGGTCCAGCTCCGCAGAAAAGGGCAGGGCAGATCCAGGATCGAGTCGCCACAGAGCATCGGCGGCAATCTGCGCCTCCGGAGCAGTAGCTTCGCGGATTGCATCGAAGGTGGCGAA
>JACMLA010000112.1 GCA_014379815.1 Bryobacteraceae bacterium
CGAGTACTCGGGATTCGCCCCCTGCAGCGAAACGCTGATCGCCAGCACACCATGACTCTTGTAAGTATCCAGCGCCTGAATCACCCGCGATGTGTGCTTCTCCGGATCGAATGGCTCCTCGGTGAGCCACTCGTCGTGAACAATCGCTTGCCCGATACGAAGGTTCATCAGCCTGCCCGCGGCTTCTGGCCGGAACTGCGGTCCCGTGTACGTCTTCTGCCAGCCTGAAGCCCCGCTTCGGACATAGAACGCGCGGGCATCGTGCTGTGGCCCAAGCATTCTTCCTGTGGTAATCTCTATCGCTGGGAGCCCGGTCGCACAAGCCAGCAGCGCTACGGATCCTTCGAGTATTCTGCGCATTAATACACCAGTTTCAGAGCAAACTGTACGGTTCGGGCATCTGCCGCGCCCTGAATCACTCCATAGTTAGGGTTTCCAACCTGGGCGTTCGGAAGGCCGAAGTTTGTATGGTTCGTGAGGTTAAACGACTCAGCGCGGAACTGCAGACGCATTCTCTCGTTCAGCGTGAAGCTGCGGAACAGCGATGAGTTGATACTCCACTCTCCTGGCCCGTCGAGGATATTGCGTCCACTGCTGCCAAACGTACCCGGCGCGGGATTCACGAACGCGGAGGTGTTGAACCAGCGTTCCCGCCGGCCAACCTCGCCACTTGAGGGATCGCCGACTTGTTGCGCGGTCTGGTCCGCCGCGGCGCAATTACAGATGTCACCAAGGGCATTCACAGTAAGCGGGAAGCCGGTCCGGGCGCTAAAGATGCCATTGATCTGCCAGCCTCGGGTCAGCCACGAGACAGACGATGGCAACCCACGCCCTGGCACTTCCCAGGTCCCGCTGAGCACGACGCGGTGCCGGACATCGTAGTCCGAGCGTCCCTTGCTCAAGCCACGGTTGAAGATATCTCTCGGCTGGTCGTCGATTAGCGACCCGAAATCCAGAGATTTCCCAAATGTGTACGAGCTCAGAAACGACAGGCCGCGGTTCAACCTGCGTTCAAATCGCACAATCATCGCGTGGTACGACGAATTAGCGGCATTCTCACTAACCCGGATCGTCCCAAACGTGGGAAAGGGCTGGCGGCTCAGCACAGTTGTTGGTCGGCCAGGGTCCGCGTCCAGACGGGCCTGATTCAGATTTAATCGCTGCACAAGGTTGGTCCCCTTGGATCCGATATAGCTGACTTCCAGAACAGTGCTGCGAAACACCTCGTGCTCAACACCGAAATTCCACTGCTGGTAGTAAGGATCCGAATAAGTCCCCGAAGGGCTGAAGACACTGGGCCTCGCCGCGGGTGTGCCTTCCGCGGGGAAAAGTTCTGCGACACGAAGCGCGGCAGCCGAGTTGGAATTCGCATTAGCTTCCGCACGCAGATCCGTAACGGCGCCAAACGGGGGATTCCGGACAAAGGTGCGCAGATCCTGCAGTTCCACCGTCTCAAAGAACAGACCGTAGCCGCCCCGGACAACCGTGCCGCTGTTTCCAAACGGGCGTAAGGCGAAGCCAATCCTGGGAGCCCAGTTGTTCTTATCGGGTGGTAAGAGTCCGCGCGAGGTTTCCGTGCCAGCAACCCGGCCGCGCCCCGGTATAAACGCATCCGACGATCCCGCAATGAGGATCCTGCCGCCCGGCTCTGCCGCATCGAACAGAGTCATTCGATTCTGCACGTCTGTATAGCGGGTGTTCAGGTCATAGCGGACGCCAAGGTTAAAGGTCAGGCGGCTGTTGACTCTCCAGTCATCCTGAGCAAAAAAGGCATAGCTGAAGCCATTGAAGTTCCCGGCAAGCGAGGTGTTAGACCCCGTCGCAGTCAGCGGCAGGCCAAGCAGCAGATCAGCCAGCGACACCCCGGTTGCCGCGGCGCGGGTAGGGTCCGCGGTAAGTGCTCCCGTAAACCCGAACGCACCGCGCACGCTGCGCTCACTGCGATCGTTGTAGTTCGTCTTGCGAAAGTCGGTTCCAAACTTCAGGGAATGAGCCCCCGTCGTATAGCTGACATGATTCACCAACTGGTAAACATTGGACACTTGGGTGGTGGGATTCTCGTTGGAACCAATGCCACTAAACCCAGTGAGGCTCACCTGAGGTACTCCCCAACCAACTGGATCCGCCAGCAGATTGCGCAACCCAAGATCGCGTGCATAGTCAGTCTCAGAAGCGCCCTGCTGCAGGATCAAATACACTGGCCGGTTATAACCCATCCGCAGCTCGTGCAAAAGCTTCGGAGTCCACACCGTAACCAGATTGAATGCCATATTGTGTGTCCGAACGTCCGTCGAACGGCCACCCTGAATGATCGGGCTGGGAGCGGATTCAATGCCATCGAATACCGAGTACCGATAGAACAAATTCATGCGGTCGCTAATACGATGATCTATGCGCGCCATGCCCTGGTTGTTATCGCTAACGTCACTCAGCGTCGTGAAGTAGTTGTTGCCTGTCGCAACATCTGAGTTAGGTAGCGGGAATAGCCCAAGCACAGTACGTGCGAATGGAGTGATACGTGTCGCAGGGATACGATTGTCCGGGAAGGGATCCCGGATCACCCCTGTACCGGCCGGATTCGGTCGCGTCGTAGCCGGGTCATAGATCGGACGATTATTGCGAAATCCAAGGCGGCTGAGGTCGCCATTGCGTTGCTCAGCGGTAGGCACACTGATCTGAGCGGTGCGTCCATTCCGGACCCGTGTGCCCTCATAGTTAAGGAAGAAGAACGTGCGGTCGCGACCGCTCCACAGCTTAGGAATGCCAAGTGGTCCGCCCAGTGTGGCACCGAACTGGTTGTAGCGAAGAGGTGGCTGCTCCCGGCCCGCGAAGTTGTCGAAGAAGTTAGCCGCGTCCAGCTTCTCGTTGCGAAAGAACTCATACAGTACACCGTGGAATTGATTGGTGCCCGATCGTGTCGTGGCATTGATCTGAGCCGCGTACCTGCCAAACTCGGCCGAGTAAGTGCTCGTTTGCAGCTTAAACTCCTGGATCGCATCCACCGAGGGAAAGATCGAAGGCGTCAGGTAATGCGGATCCTGCGCATTCACTCCGTCGATGATGTAGCCATTCGAGGATTCCCGAGCCCCGCTGACATGAAAAGCAGGCGCGTTCAGGCCACCTGGCATCGGTCTGCGGTTCGCAACGAAGGAACTTGGAGAACGCGGCAGCACTCCCGGTGCAAGTTGCGCAAGCTCAAAGAACGTCCGTCCCCGCAGCGGCAAACTGACAATCTGATTCGAGGTGATGACCTGACCAACTGAACTGGTTTCCGACGACACCAGAGGTGCGCTGGCCTCAACCAGTACAGATTCGGTAACCGCTCCTACTTCCATCTTCAGATCGACTCGCCCGGTTTGGTCCACCTGTAGTTCCAGCGCACTGGATCGCGTTCGCTTGAAGCCCGGTGCTTCCGCCGTGATCTCATAAGTGCCGGGCGGCAGATAGGTCAGTGAGTAGTTGCCGGACACATCGGTACGTGCCGACTTGGTTGCATTTGTTCCGGTGTTGCGCGCCGAGATCAGTGCCTCAGCAATGGCGGCGCCACTGGGATCTGACACGACACCAACTACCGTTGCTGTAACTTTTTGTGCGCGCAATGTAGCAGTGAATACGGCGCTGGATAGCAGAACTGCAAGCAGGATCTTCAACGTGGGCCTCCTGGAGCGAACCGACAATGCGGTAAACCTATCAGATATATCTGTTGTATGTCAACCGTGCATCATGTCCGGCGAAAACCGTACCTGCGCTATCATCACTGGAAAGCAATGAAGCGGGTGGCACAGAAACAACGAGGCTTGCGGGCAATCCCGCCAGTGCCGGTATCAGCAACCGACAAGGCATATCAGGCCATTCGCAAAGCCATTCTCACGAACACGTTACAGGGTGGAGAGCCGGTTCCGGTGGATCGCTTCGTCCGTGAACTCAAGCTAAGCCGCACACCCGTACGCGAAGCAATCCTGCGTTTACAGCGTGAAGGCTTAATCGAAATCCGGCCGAGGATGGGCACCTTCGTATCCTTGCTCGACCTCAGGCAGATTCAGGAAATGTACGAGTTGCGGAAGCTGCTGGAAGGTCATGCCGCCAGGCTCGCCGCCCAGGTCATACCTGCCGCAACGGTTCAGGAACTGCGGTCAGGATTGCAATCCTGTTCACCCGACGATTGCCCGGCGATGTCAGAGACCGGCAAAAAACTGCATGCAATTATCCTTGAGCATTGCGGTAACCATGCACTCGGAGATATGCTGCGCAGCCTGCAGGACCACTTCATTCGTTTTCGCAGCGTCTCTCTGACAATCCCTGAAAAGGTCATCTCCTCGCATAACGAGCACCTCGCGATACTCGATGCACTGGAAGCCAGGGACGGTAAGCTGGCTGAGGCTCTGGTGCACCAGCACTTCGATCATGCGGCTCGCTTCCTAATGGACAGCCTGCTTGGCAGA
>JACMLA010000886.1 GCA_014379815.1 Bryobacteraceae bacterium
ATCGAACGACGAGGCGAATGAGTATCCGGCCTGCACGCTAAGCGCCTGCGCCCCGATGGTGAATACCTCCGAGATCCAGGCCGTGGCAAGTCCGGCTGCCAGACCCAGCGCTGCTTCCCCAAGCGTCCAGGCCACGAGCATCGCGATCGTTGGCACTCCCTCGATACGCGGCCAGAGCGGTGCAAGCGCCAGCGTACAAGCAACAGCAAATGCTACCCGTGCGGTCGAAGGTCCCGACTTTGCACCTGGCCATGGCAGAAAGACAAACAGCCCAAGGAACCGGACCAGAGTCAACGCAAAGCCAAACAGGAGCGAAAGGGTGAAATTGAGATCACTTTGCATGCCGCGCCAGGTCGCCGAATAGGGCCGTCGTGTAGGCCATCATCCGGGCCGTCATCCATGGCAGCAGCAAAAGAAATCCAGCCAGAAACGCCGCGAGGCGAGGAATCGTGCTAAACGCCGAGTCTTGTAAGCTCGTCACGATTTGGACCAGATTGATCACGATGCCCACGATGAAGGCAATAATCAGGATCGGAGCTGAGACCCACATGGCCGTCAGCAGAGCCGAGCGTATCAATTGAATAACGTTTTCCGGTGTCATTTTAGTAGAAACTCTTCATTAATGAGCCAATAACCAGCGTCCAGCCGTCGACTAGCACAAATAGCAGAATCTTGAACGGTGCCGAGATCATTACCGGAGGAAGCTGGACCATTCCAATCGTCAGCGTGACCGAGGCCACGACCAGATCAATGATCAGGAAGGGAAGAAACAACACGGCTCCAATTTGAAATCCAACTCGCAATTCCGACAGAATGTAAGCCGGAATCAGCACCATCAGGCTGAGGTCAGCAGCATTTTTAGGAGCTGGCGTATGTGTGATCTCCACAAACAGCTTCACTTCTTTCTCGCGGACGAAGCGCGAAAGAAACGTTTTCAGCGGTACTGACCCCGACGTCATCGCCTGTTCCGCGGATATCTCGCCCTTTTCCATCGGTCGCCAGGATTTGTTGTAGATGTCCATTGCGACAGGCTGCACAATCACCATCGTGAGAAACAGCGAGAGTCCAAGCAGAACCTGATTCGAGGGTGCGGTTTGTGTACCCAGCGCCTGCCGCAGAAAATGCAGCACGATCGTGATCCGCAGAAACGGCGTAATGCAGAGGATCGCGGCTGGAAGAAGGGTCAGCAGCGTTAGGGAAAGCGCGATCTGCATCGGAACGCTGAGGGCAGGTCCGCCTTTACCAATCTGTAGCGGCGCAAGGCCCTGTGCAGCAGCGGACAGGGCAGTCAGCAGAAGCAAGATTCCAATGGTGGCGAAACGATTCATTCGGCCCTCTTCAGATCGATAGGACCGAGAATCGAGCAGCCCGTCGGAGCGCTGGCAACCAGCACCAGACGGTCATCCAGACGAACCAGATGCAGCGCATGCTGTGCCGTCAGGGAGATTCTTTCCAGCGACTCCAGACGCCTTGGTTTCGCGCGCCCGACCACTTGACCGGTGCCGCCGTTCCAATGTACCCAGCCACGGCGCTTGAGGTACACCAGTGTGCCCGTGAGCGTGATAATGACAAATAAAGCGATTGCTACGCTCTGTAAGAGGTCCATTTGAAGGTACTCAAACAGACAAGTGGGATTAATCCTTAATTCTTCTCGCCAAAATCTGAGAGACGTGCGGCAAGACTGTTGTCGATTACGATCAGCTCACCCTGGGCGATTAGTTGTCCGCTGACGTGAAAGTCGACACTTTCGCCCGCTGCCCGGTCGGTAGTGACCACAGATCCTTCCGTTAACGCCAGAATTTCCCCCACCGTAAGTCTGGTGCAGGGAACCGTTGCTTCCAGCCGGAGCGGCACATTCGCCAAATGTGCCAGCTCCTCGCGCTTTTTGGAATCCATAACCTAGATATTCGGCGGATTAACGCTTCAGGTTCAGAGTTTCCTGACTAATTTCATCGGTGGTTGTGATGACACGGGAGTTCGCCTGATACCCACGCTGGTACACGATCAAGTTGGTGAATTCTTTTGCGATATCGACGGTGGAGCCTTCCAGCGCGCCGGCCTTAATCTTGCCGCGACCACCGGTTTCGGCCACTCCGTAAACAGGAGCAGCAGTGTCTCCGGACGGCCTGAAATTGTTGTCACTTACGGAAGTCAGCGTGGAAGGATTCCCGACCAATGCGATAGCGAGCTTTGCGATTTCCTTCTCCTGACCGTTGCCGTAGCGGGCCATGACGCGTCCGCCATCGGCCATACCCAGGGCGGTAACTTCGGCGGCGGCAAAGCCATTCACATCTGTTCTCGACGGTGCAGAAGGCTGCGAGAACTGGCTGATGGAGGCCTGACCCTTTGCATCGTACAAGCTCCAGGTAATGCTGAGATCCGCAGCTTCGTTTGCAAGGTTCGTGATGCCGATCGCAATTGGCGCGGCTGCTGCCGGGCTCGTCAATTTTCCAGAGGAATCGAAAGTCAGGGTCTTCGATGCAGGCAGCGTGAGCGCAGTCACCGGAGCCTGATCTGCCGCCGGAATTGTCACATCGTAATCCCAGCTGTTCGCTGCTGTTTTCGTGAAGGAGAACGTGAGTGTATGTCTGACTCCGAGCGTGTCCATCACTTCAACAGGGGTCGAGAAGACCTCGCCTATCGGTGCGCTCGCGTTCAGGTTCGCCACGATGCTCAAGGCATCCGTTGGAGAAGCTTGCGACGTGCCGGTAGGCACCTGGATATCGGCGAGTCCGGAAGGACCGTATTGCTGCACGCGCTCGCCCGTGAGGGTGACCACATAGCCAGCTTTATCGAGCTGAAAGGTTCCATCGCGTGTCAGCAGCTTGGTTCCAAGGCCGTCGTTAACGACGAAGAATCCGCTACCCTGGATGGCTGAATCCAGGGCGCCGGACGAGGTTTGGATTGCGCCCTGATTGAAGTTGCGGACTGTGCTGACACGGCCGACACCCAGACCGCTCTCTCCCTTGCTGTTGACGGACTGTGCCACCACGTCCTTGAAAGCAACATCGACGCTCTTGTAGCCTGTTGTGTTGACGTTGGCAAGGTTATGGCCGACGGTGTCCACTGCGGCCGAGTGCGCCTTTAGCGCGGATAGGGCTGATGAGAATGAATTAAACGACATCTTTATCTCCTGTTTTGGTCCCGGTTGTGGGAGGTTCTAACTGCTCGGCAATACCCTGCAGATCGGTTCGCACTCCGATCATCTGTTCCAGCTGACTGAACTGAGCCAACTGCGTCAAAAACTGAACTCCGTCGGTGGGATTCAGGGGATCCTGATTCTTCACCTGTGCCACCAGCAGCTGCAGAAACTGGTCTGTGCTGACCTGGCCTTTCTTGGCTGCCGATGTGGCCGCTTCGGACACATCCTGTGCGGCTGTGCTGTTCGCGAGAGCGCTGATTGAGTTACTCATCTTCTAATTGCTCCTCCTGTGGCCTGTGTTTTGGCCTTCGCTGATCTTCTTGAAATTCGTTACCATTGCGTTGAAATTCGTTGCCATCGCGCTGTCCGCGCCGGTTTGATGGATTTTCGGTGTCGCTCGAGGTGGTGTTCCCCGCGCGTGTTTCCACTTGAAAGCCGCGGTCTCCCAGGCTCTTTGCGAGCTCAGGGAGGTCGGTCCGAAGTCTTTGAATCAACTCCGGATTGTCTGTACGCACTGCCATCTGCGTTTCACCGCCCCGATGAACGAAACGCAAGTCCACTGCGTTGGCTTCCTTCCCGACCCGAACGGAAATCACCTGCGCTGGCGAGGTTTGCGGAGGCGCATCTGGCAGGATATCTGCCACGCGCGCCGCGGGCATCGCCGTGGCTACTTCGCCTCGGCGGGAACCAGAGGACTGTGCGGAGATCTGCTGACCGAAAGGTCCCGCCTGCCCCTCGGATATACCAACTGCTGACTTTCTTTCTTTCAGTTCTGGTCTTACCGTTGCGGTGAAGGCTAAAGAACGCTCGGCCGCCAAGGCTGTTTGCGCAGCTGGATCGGACGCAGCTTCTGGCTTCACTTTCTCGGCTGCTGCCGTCTCTGCGCCTGGCGCGTTTGGAACCAACAGCTGCGGTAGCGCGGGTACGGTGTTGGCCGGCGTGCCCGATGGAGTCGCTATCATCGAAACTGAGCTCGACGGAACCGCTACCACTGGTGCTGGCCTGATCTGCGGCTCGACGATCGCCGGTGAGCCAGACTCGGCGCTGGACGGAAGTTCGGAATCGAGCGCTGAAGAATTAGCCAGCGATGTCAGATTGCGCAGGCGGCTGGAGTGGGGAACGAAGTCCGCTGGCAAGCGGAACTCCGGTGCCGCGCTTAGCTTAGGTTCAAGCTGAGTCGTAGTCTCCAACCAACTGGAGTCGCTGTTTGGTGCAACCCGCTGCCCTGCAGGTCGAGACGCTTGACTTATTTCCAATGCGGGCAAACTGCTGGCTTGCTTGCTACTGACTCTGGGTGCCGTCGGATCTCCAGTTTCCCCATTTCCCTTTTTCCAGCTCTCCTCGTTTATCTTTACGGATGGCTCGCGCCGCTGTACTGTGGGTGAAGCGATTGCACTCGCCCCTTGCTTCTCAGGCTCTGCTCGAAGAGCGGCCTGCGCCAGAGACGCCTTCGCGGAATCCTCAGGAACCGCGTCCCGCACTGGAGCAGTCACAACAGCTTCAGCCTGAGTGCCGCTTGCAACAGAGATGGTCGGCGCAGGTACTTCTGCGGCACTGGCCTTAGCCGGCTCCCCTATACTTTGCTCTGCAGAGACTTCCTCTGGAGATACATCGGTATCGGCGGTAATCAGGGCGGATTCCATCGGATCTTCGCTCACATCACCGGAGCTCGCTGGCGAAAAGACCGTGCCCATAGCCATCGGAGCAGTAGGATTCAACGTCGCTTGAGGCTGTACCCGAACAATTTGAGTGCCGTCACTCGATTCACCGGCGTTCTGAAGAGGAGTTGGATTCGTAAGCTTCAGATCCGCCATCCAGGGTGCGGTCGTCGTCATGGTTCGGACGGTGAGCGGCAATTTCGTGACGCCCGGGGTGATGTTTATGACTGCTGGCTGGTCCAGTTCCCCAGGATTTGCTGCTGATAAGGAGGGTTCCGAAGGGGTAATCGAAGCTTCTTTTAATAAAGTACGCGGGCTATTAGTTGGTACTTCCAGCGCTTCTGCAATTTCGCATAAGCTCTGCAAAGCACTCGCAAATGTCGCGTCCGCTTCGACCGGGACGGGTTGCTGACCGCTAGCGCTATGAGCAGCGGCTGACGGCATACTACCGGATTGCAAAGATGCAGGAGACACGCGGATCCTACTGCATTCGTGCAGCCAAACGTTTGGCTGTAGTCGTGCTTGTTGATCGGCATGGACTCTTTGTCAATGGCGGTCGCCAGCGGCCTCCGTGCGCGATTTGAGGCGATGGACATGCTCGCGAATAACATCGCGAATTCGTCGACCGCTGGCTTTAAGAAAGATGGCGAGTTCTACGGAATCTTCCAGCAGGTGGAGGGCGCAGGTTCGCCTGACGACTCCCTGCAGCCGGTTATCCAGAAGAATTGGACCGATTTATCACAGGGAACTCTGCAAACTACCGGAAATTCCATGGATTTTGCTCTATCCGGGAAAGGCTGGCTTGGAGTAAGTGGTCCTAACGGAACACTCTACTCCCGCAACGGGAGCCTTCGCGTGAATGCGGCCGGGACCGTCACCTCCCAGGAAGGCCACCCCGTGCGCCTCACCGGTGGTCAGCCCCTGCAAATCCAGTCCGGTGTGCCACTGGTACTGGGAGCTGACGGAAACTTGACGCAGGGCGGTTTGTCGCTAGGCAAGCTGGAAATCCTGGATTTTCCCGAAGGCTCGCTGGTCAGAGCAGGTTCGGCGTACTTCCGCGCGCTCGATCCTCTGGAAAGGGGAATCGAAGTACCGGAGACGGATCTGCTGCAGGGCAAGCTGGAATCGGCAAACGTATCAGCCCCCGAATCCGCTGTTCGCCTCATCAATCTAACGCGGCAGTTTGAAGGTCTTCAGAGGGCACTGCAACTGGGGTCCGAAATGAGTCGCAAAGCAATCGAAGAAGTCGCAAAAGTCTAAGGAAACTAATTACTATGATTCGTGCTTTATACACCGCTGCCAGCGGAATGACCGCCCAGCAACTCAACGTCGACAACATTGCGCACAATCTGGCAAACGCCAATACTGCCGGTTTCAAGACGCGGCGTGCCCAATTTCAGGATCTGCTCTATCAGAACTTAGTTCAGCCAGGAGCGGCTGCAGGTCAGCAAACGAC
Organism: Bryobacteraceae bacterium; assembly: GCA_014379815.1. The sequence continues at coordinate 6,257 of JACMLA010000886.1, forward strand.
AGTGCCTACCGGTTTGCAACTTGGACTTGGAGCACGTGCCGCTTCAAACGAAATCATCTTTACTCAGGGCAGCCTCGTGCAAACGAACAACCCTCTGGATCTCGCCGTCCAGGGCCGGGGCTTCTTCCAGATCAGGCGCCCTTCTGGCGAACTCGCCTTCACACGGGCCGGTTCCTTTCACCTCGACAGGGAAGGCAGTATGGTGACGCAGGATGGGGACGCGCTTGAGCCTCAGATCCGAATTCCCAAAGAAGCACAGTCCGTTACGATCGCAGCCGATGGCACCATCAGCTATTCTCTGGCGAATCAGGCTGAGGCGCAGCAGGCCGGCCAAATCTCGCTCGCTGACTTTCAGAATCCGGCTGGACTCAACTCCATCGGCCACAACCTGTATCTGCCCACGTCTGCTTCAGGCGACGCGGTAACCGGATTCCCCGGAGGTCAGGAAGGACTTGGCGCACTGATGCAGGGCTACAGCGAACAGTCGAATGTCAGCGTCGTTGAGGAGTTCATCAACTTGATCGTCAGTCAGCGCGCTTACGAAGCGAACTCCAAAGTGGTCAAAGCTGCGGACGAGATGTACCAGCAAGTTAACAATCTATCCCGATGATCGTAATCACGGCTCTGTTCGCAATCGCATCGGCAGCGGCACCTCTCTGCGTGCAGCCCAACGGCTCACGCTTCACTGCTGCCGACCTTGCTCGCGTTGCTCCGCCCTTCGCAAGACTGCCACCGGATCGCGTTCTTGGGTATGCGCCAAAACCCGGCGTCACGCGTGTTATCAGCGTCGGTGAGCAGGTGCAGTGGCTGAAGGAAACTGCGGTTCCGAATGAACTAGCAGGGCCACTCTGCGTCGAATGGAAATTGTCGAAGCCGGACAGTGCTCTGTTTCAGAATGCCATGGCCTCGGAGCTATCGGCCGAAAGCTCCGTATCGGTGCTGGAAGTCAGCCAGTTCCCGATACCTTCGGGCAAGATCGTGTTCCCGCTTGCCAGCCTTCGCCCCGCCCTTTCGGGGATGCCGGCAGTGTGGCCCGGCTACATAGAATATGCGCCCGGCCAGAAGATGGACATCTGGGCAAAAGTGGATGTAGGTGTCCCTTCTGAGCGTGTTATCGCCATAGACGATATTGCCGTGGGCACCGCGATCACAGCCGGTATGGTGCGTGCCGAAAGCGTAGTAGACGCTCCTGCGAAAAACGATTTTGCCACTCATTCCGAGGTTGTCGTTGGCCGGGCTGCTCGTCAGCGGATCGCAGCAGGTTCTTCCATTCGCCTGTCGCAGCTTGAAAAGCGAAACGACGTAATCAAAGGCTCTGTCGTTCGGCTCCGGGTTCGTTCCGGTGCAGCGGTGATAGCCGTGGAAGCGACGACTCTTGGACCCGCCGTCGCGGGAGATCGTGTTGCCGTTCGATTGAATGACAGCGGCCGAACACTTTACGCTGTGCTCTCGAACCCAGCGGAAGCCATTCTTGATCTGCCTTAAAGGGTAATTACACATGCGTTTCTGTCTACTGTTTGTGGCGGTCCTCATGGCCGCCGAGGCTGGGAAACCAGCGAAGACACCAGAGCTTTCGCCACTGGACCAACTACTTGCGGATATGCACTCTGCACCGGATCGTGTGACGGGAACGTCCGCCGGTTCGCTATTTACCTCCGGGTCTCCCATGCTGGACCTTGCCGCGGATCTCCGAGCGCGCCGCTTGAATGACCTTGTTACTGTGGTCGTCTTCGACCGGGCGTCGGCCGTTGCCAAGGGAGCCACCAAATCTTCCCGATCCTCGTCCGCGCAGTCGTCCATTACTGGATTAGGGGGCACGCCTCCTTTCGCGGACCGTCTGGCGAACCTGCTCAAGCTTGGGTCTGATACCAGCCTCGACGGCCAGGGCGAGACGACTCGAGAGACCACCTTGAATACTGTCCTGAGTGCCAGGGTTTCCGAGGTTCTGCCAAATGGTTTGCTGGTGATCGAGGGATTTAAGTCGATTCGCATTAACTCTGAAACTCAGAGGGTTACTGTGCGAGGCCTGGTACGGCCAGTTGACCTTACCCCTCTCAATAGGATTGCGTCGGATTCTATCGCCTATCTCGAAGTCACGGTCAACGGCAAAGGTGTCGTTGGCGATGCGATCCGGCGACCCAATTTTCTCTACCGTCTGTTGTTAGGTCTTCTCCCTTTTTAGGACACTATGTTCAGCAAGATACTCGTAGTAGCTCTGTTCTTTTGTTTCGTAACCAGCGGATTTGCCGATGTGCCGGCGGCCCGCTTAAAAGAACTCGCCAGCATCGAAGGCGTGCGCGGAAATCAACTGCTCGGATACGGCATCGTGGTTGGCCTGAACGGGACAGGCGATCGCCGTCAGACGGTATTCTCCGCCCAGAGCCTGGCAAATCTGCTCAATCAAATGGGTGTGTCCGTTCCAGCCGAAACGCTGAGGGTTAACAACACCGCCGCGGTTCTTGTGACTGCGAGTCTGCCACCGTTTGCACGGCCAGGCGCAAAGATTGACGTCACCGCCGCTACCATCGGCGATTCGAGTAACCTGCAAGGCGGATTGCTGATTCTGACGAGCCTGAAGGGGGTCGATGGACAGACCTACGCTGTTGCGCAGGGTCCGGTCGTCACTGCTGGATTCACTGCAGGCGGGGGATTTGGAAACCGTCAGACTGTCAATCACCCCACCGTGGGACGCGTCCCGGACGGTGCCATTGTCGAGCGCGCCGCACCTTCCGCCTCGCTGGAGACATCGGTCCGGCTGCAACTTGCGCATGCGGACTTTACGACAGCATCCCGAGTCGCCGAAGCGGTAAACAAGCGATTCTCGTCCGACGGTTCTATCGTCGCGCGAGCGGAGAATTCGGCATCGGTAGTCGTCGATACTCCCAAGAGCTGGGCTGGAAGAGGTGCTGACTTCATTGCGGAACTCGAACGCCTGACCGTCCAAGCCGATCGTGTCGCAAAGATCGTGATCAACGAACGGACCGGTAC
>JACMLA010000887.1 GCA_014379815.1 Bryobacteraceae bacterium
CGACCCCGCACGTCTGTCCACGGTCAAAGGACACGAGTTCGGGTTGAGCCTAAGTGCGCCGGACAAAGAAGCTCTCCTGGCCTTCCTCAGAAGTCTGTAACTTCAGGCTCGCGGATGACATCGGCATGAAACTTTCGTTAGCTATATTAGGCTGTCCATGTCTCTCCGAACTGTCCGCGCGATTAGACTGTGCTCGTTCGCTTGGTTGCTCTCTTGCAGCCTGTCGCTGGCAGCCGAGCCCTCCCAAAGCATCGTTGTGCACGGGCACCGGGGTGCTCGTGCCTCACGCCCGGAGAACACAATCTCCGCGTTCCAGTTTGCGATAGCCGCTGGCGCTCATGTCCTGGAGCTGGACTTGGCCGTCACCAAAGACAAGATCCTTGTGGTCTCGCACTTTCCGGCAATCAATACAGGGACTGCCACTTATCCCGGCGAACGCGTCTGCAAAGGTCCGGCTACCAGATTGCCGATCTATATGCTGACGCTCGCGCAAGTCCGCGAGTATGACTGTGGCTCGAACGTACTAAAGGAATTTCCAGAGCAGGTGGCCGAGCCGGGGAGCAAGATCCCAACGTTCGAAGAGGTGCTGGACCTCGCCAAGGGAAACAACATTGAGTTCAACGTAGAGACCAAGATCTTCCCAAATCACCCGGAACTGACGCCATCCCCCGAAGAGTTCGTACGCCTGATTCTGGAGCTGGTTCGCAAGCGGCAGCTGGAATCGCGAGTGATGCTGCAAAGCTTCGATTTTCGAACCCTGCGCGCGATGAAACAGCAGGAGCCCGCAATCCGTCGCGTCGCGCTGTTCGGATTGCCAAAGTATGACTCCCTGATGGGAATCACGGACCCTGATAAAGACTTCGTCTCAATCGCCACGAAGTCTGGCGCGAATATCCTCAGCCCCACAATGGAGCTGGTAACGCCAGACAGTGTCAAGGCCGCACACTCCGCTGGCTTGGCGGTAGTTCCCTACACCGTAAACAAGCCGGAGGACTGGCAGACGATGGTGGATGCCGGAGTGGACGGAATCATCACCGATGATCCAGCCGGACTAATTACCTGGTTAAAACTAAATCGGCGCAAGTAGCATCCGCCACCTGACTGCAACCCTCAAGCGTGCCACTTCCTACCTGGAATCGCTCACTCAGCCAGTCACCCGACCGGGAGCTCGGGAGCACGCAGCGCGTACAGCCTTAACCATCCGCTGCTGGCGGGAACTCACGGTGGCCATGATTGCACGCACCTTGCTTTTCGCCTTGCCCGGATCCCGTGCGATAGCCTCCAGACGAGACCAGAGCTGTTCGCCGCTTGTTTCGTCCATCTCGAAGAACCACTCGCCCGCCCCTAAGTCCCGGTACATCTGCCCCTTGCATGTGTCGGTCGGCTGCCTAACGTAGAACGCCGGGGTCCCGTTGTGCAGTGCGATCAACGGCGAGTGACACTCGACACTCACGACCGCCGCCGCCTTTGCGTAAACTGCGGCTGCCTCATCGGGCATCCAGTAGCTATCGCGCCACACAACATTACGCTGGACCTCACTTGGGAGAGGGTCGACAAGAACTTGCTTTGCCAGCTCCACCTGATAAGTCATCTCAGGGCAAGCGAGGACCTTATGTCCCGTCTGCTTCACCCATGCAACGATCATGTCGCGAAGTTTAGCGTGGTCTTGCTCGGTAGTGCGGTCGTTGATAGCGTCGCGGATATCGTCACTTGGGATTCGCGGTGTATTGTTCACACGGTAATACGGTGTGTAGCGGAGGCGTGGGATCACGCAGATAAACTTCCCCGCGGTGAGGCTGTTGCTTGTCAGGAAAGCCAGCCCTTTTGCATCGTTGCGGATGTGCATTCCTAGCTGCGCGTCTGGGCCAAACTCAAGGATCGGAGTTCTGACCTGCTGCGCGCGGAGGTAATCTCGGGAGATAGTATCCCGGCAGAAGAAGAATGCCGCGCGGTCCATTAGGGAGCGGAGGTCGTCGGGCAAATGAGTCGCAGGTAGACGCGAGGCCCTGGCGCGCAACTCAGCCAGCGTGCCGCCTTCCGCCTCCCGTCCTGGGCCAATGCCGGAGACAGGATCGGTACTAACACCGAAAACACCGACGGGCTTACCAGTGGCCCTTTTAAACGCAGCCGCATCTGTGCTGGCCGGGAAGCCAGAACCCGATCCGCTGAGATACAGATCTGCCCGGGCCCATGCTTGCGTCAGCGCAGGGGTGGTCGGCTTGCCTTCCGAATCGAGGTTGCCCTCTACAATCGTGACGCGCGGGTAGTTCTCGAGGAGCAGATCTCGCGCGCCGCGTCCAATGTCGCGGGGCCACAGCGTAACCGCGGCTTCGGGGAAGTACCGCCCGAGCAAGGAGAGTGCGCCTGGAGTATGTCCAATGTCGCCAATGTTGGCGCTGCCCCACGAGCTGCGCAACAGGATTTGCGGAGGACTCCCTGAGCGACTTGCATCGGCGGCCCACAACGACGAGACGAGCGCACCGCTCCCTAAGACTTGACGACGAGTGATTCTATTAGCTGGCATGTAGTATTCGATTAGGTTCAGAAGGTCAGGCGCATCCCCAGCTGCACGTTACGGCCCGGGCCCGAAGCGGTGACTGCGCCGAAATCGCGGTCTGCAGTGTTGGTCGTAAAGCCCCGGAAATTTGCTTTGTTGAAAGCATTGAAGGCGTCAGCCTGAAACCGGAGCTTCACCTGCTCGGTAATGGAGAAGACCTTGCGAAGCGAGAAGTCAAAGAGCGTCAGCCCCGGTCCGCGCAGGTTGTTGAAGCCTGAGTTGCCGAATCGGTCGGCTGGCGGGGCAGCAAACGCGCCGGTGTTAAACCATCGGTTGACCGTGCGTTCGCCTGATGGGAGGTAAAGATCTCCCCCAACGTAGTCCGCGCGCCGTAATCCGGTCGGGGTGTTACTGAAGACCGTATACGGTTGGCCGCTCTGCGCGCGACCTATGCCGCTCAATTCCCAGGCGCCGAGACTTCCGCGCAACCAGGCTCCCCGGCGCCTTAACGAGGGCGTACGCACAATGAAAGTAGAGACGAAGATGTGGGAGCGGTCGAAGCTGGCCGGGCCGTAATTGTAACGGTGGTTGAAAGGTTCATCGCTCACGTCGGAGTTGCTCGATGCGTCCGCAAGGGCTTTGGAAAAAGTGTAGCTCGCGGTCCAGGTCAACGCTCCTTTCCGCTTGGTCGCATATAGCTGGAGCGAGTTGTAATTCGAGTTTGCGTCGCTTAGGCGGGCCAGAATCTGTGAAAAGCCCTTGTAGGGCCGGAGTGCGTTGACGCTGGCGCGTTGGGCGGGGGGCAATTGCGCATTCTCCGACAAAACACTAAAGGACGGCAGGTTGATGTCGGGCTGGCGCTGCAGGTGTCGCGATTGATTGCC
>JACMLA010000888.1 GCA_014379815.1 Bryobacteraceae bacterium
AACAGCGGCTGCTTCCGGATTGGCTCGCGCGTGTTGCCAGAAAGCCTCGGCGCACGTGTGTTCCAATTCTTCCGGGAACGGCGCCCCGGTAGCGCGCAGAAGTTCTGTTTCCTCTTGCCTCGAAATCGCGCTCATCTGGCTGAGCGGGATACCGGGACTGGCGAGGGCCTTGCCGATTAGGATCGCGTACGCTGACAGAAACTGCCGGATGGTAGAACCGTCAAACAAGGCTGAGTTGTATTCCAGCTGCAGCCGAATGCCCTCGCCTCTTTCCACGACACCCATGAGCATTTCAAACTGGGCTCCCGGACTGAGTGAGCGAAGTGGCTCGATCAGGAGATTATGCAGCTTCTTGGGCTGCATAAAGGCTTTCTGAAACAGGAAGAAGACAGGCAAACGGATGCTGTTTGTCGGGTCGTGCTGGCGCAACTCTTCGAGGAGAGCTTCAAATGGCAGCTCGCTGTGTGCGTACGCTTCCAGAGTCCGTACCCGGGTTGCTTCGAGTACATCCCGGAAGCTTTGAAGCCCTCTGTGGTCGACTACCACGGCCTGAGGATTCGCAAACAATCCAATCAATTGCTCGGTTTCCGCACTGGATCGGTTCGCCACAGGCGACCCGATGAGAAATCGTTTCTGCCCGGAGTACTTACTAAGCAAAATTTCGAAGATACTAAGCAGGAAGATGTACGGTGTTACGTGCTCGCTTGCGCAAAACCGTCGGAGCTTACCGGCAGTCGCGTCGTCGATCAAAAGCGATTCGATATCCCCAGGCTGGCCTGGTGCGGAGCTGCGGGGACGGTCCGAGGGAACCTGCAAAGGTAGTGGCAGAGGGAGGATTTTCTCTGTCCAGTAATGAACGGATGCTTGAAACTCGCCCGCTTCGCTTCGCTCATGGATCCAGTGCGCCCAGTCGGCATACTGGAGCGTGAGTTCAGAGCAGGCCGGCTCCTTGCCCAAGTACAGGGAATCGTAGAAAAGTGCAAATTCATTGAGTAAAACGCCATTCGACCAGCCATCACAGATGACGTGGTGCATCGTCACTGCCAGGACATGCTCGTCTTCACGAACCCGCATCAGATGTGCCCGAACCAGAGGTCCGCGGATGAGGTCTAGCGGAGTCTGGCTCTCTGCCGCAAGGGCCTCGTCCAGAGCGGATTTTCGGGCTTCTCCTCGCCGGTCTGAAAGGTCGCTGATCAGCAGAGTCAGGGCGAGCGATGGCGCAATCACTTGCATCACGTCGCCGTCGACTTCGGTCAGGGTCGTTCTTAGTGTCTCGTGACGTTCCACAATCCGGTTCAGTGCGGACGACACGGTCCTCGAACACACAGGTCCGGTCAGCTTCCATGCCAGCGGCATATTCATTGCCGCTTTATTCCCCAGCTGATCCAAAGCCCAGAAACGCTGCTGGCCCGGTGTGGCTGGAATGAGAAAGATGTCACTGCCCGGTTCTGACACTGGCTCCTGGCCGATTCTCTCCCCAACTATAGTCTGCATGTTTCTGGTCACCTGTCGCTTTCTCACGACCTGTTTTTTCTAACTACTAAAGCGTCTGCTCCTGGAACGAAGACTGCCGTGCTTTCGTGGCAATGGATCGTGCGGGAACTCCCGCAACAACGTCGCCTGGACTTACATCGCTCGTGACCACTGCGTTGGCACCAACGGTCGCACCCCGCCCAATACAAACTCCTCCCAGCACCGTGACGCCGCGGCCGATCCATACCTCTTCTCCGATCCTTATGGACTTCGCCATACTTCCGGAATCGCGAAGGGAACGCCCTCTGGTTCGCTGATGGCTGGAGTCGCGAATGCTGGTGTACTCGCCGACCATCGTGCCGGCTCCGATGAATATGTCCGCCCCCGACATTATGTGCACTCCGCGGGAGAGCACCACGCCGTCTGAGAGTAGAATTCTGCCGGGTACCTGAGTTTCCAAATACACGTCCGGATACAAAAGGAGATCGCGACCGCACCGGATCTCTCCCGATCCCCTGACCTCGGGAGCGCCAAGCACCACCACCGATGGCGGGAGCGGATGGCGAATCTGGGCCGCCAGCGAAGCGTGACCCCAGAGGCGGCGTCCGCCTTCGAGTACCGGTCCGAGAGCCCGGACAACCGGTATGAGGGCTGTCACCAGCATCACTTTAAGCCTCGATTTGGAGAGTAATTCCATGCTGCGCGCTACGTGCGTAAACCGCGACCCGTCCGATAGTACCGGAGCTGACCCCAGAA
>JACMLA010000889.1 GCA_014379815.1 Bryobacteraceae bacterium
AGGCAGATGTCGACCGCGTCGACTTTCGGATCGTCGATCAGATCCAGAGGGTTCGTGAAACGGCCCATGCTACTGAAGTCGAACACCTCTCCGCCAGTACCGAGATTGCCCGACACTGAGGAGAGATCGCCCGATAGTTTGGCCGGGTTCTCACTGCACACTGCCACAACCTCTGCTCCCGGCACGCTCCGCCAGGATCGCAGATGCGTCGTTCCCATAAAGCCGAGTCCGAGTACCCCTATACGCATGTTTGTGCCTTGAGGGTATCATCGACGAGTGATCTGGGTAGCTTCGTTATTGCTGGCCTGTGCGACACCTCAGGGCCTGCCTTGCTACACAATTACGGTGAAACGCGAACAGGTCGTTCTGTTTTATTCAGGTCCCGGAGATCTGGGCAAGTACGAGGCAACAGAGACCCGCGCCCAGGGAGCCGATGGATCCTTTGCAGTGGTTAGTTCCTTTTCCTCAGTTGGATTCCAGGGACAAGTGCGGCGCGAACAGCGGGAGTTTTATGACGCGCAGTCAGGCTACAGGTACTGGCTGGCACCTTCGACAAAAACGTGGGTTCGCTTCAAGCCCCATATCCCGGTGTTCCCGCTAAGGCCGTCGCGTTCTGATAACAATTGCAGGCCTCTCGCAATGACGCGCGACGAATCTTATTCCTCAACAGGCACGCAGCAGATTCAGGGGTGGCAGACAAAAGGCTGGCGATCGGCCATGCCTAATGGTGGCTCGATCGAAGTCTGGAATGCGCCCGGACTAGACTGCACGACATTACGTAGCCGGACCATCCACAGAAACGCACTGCGCTTTCCGGAGTTAACCGAAACCGTCGAGCCAGTCAAAGTCGAGTCTGGCGAACCGGACCGGTCGTGGTTCGTCGTCCCGGAAGGCTACAAAGAGGATGACGACCCACGACATTTTGGCTTCGGCAGAAGGCGATAAGCCTGATTACATGTTCACAATCTGGAACGTGAAGCGTTCCGGAGGGAGAGACGAAACCGGGTCCGGAGCCATCTGGGACCACGTCTGATACGCGCTGTTCGCGACGCTCGAATTCAGGTAAAACAGGAACTGATTGGAGAAGCACGCGATCGGGGGTGGCTGACGGAACGTGAGCCGCATGCCCACAGCCCTCTCGAGGTCGACACCATCCACCTTCACGGCTTTGTCATTCAAAAGCGTTACGAAGCTGCAGCGGCTGGCATGTGGCCAGACATCAGGTCGTAGCACCGGGCGTAGATCGCTGGAAAACTGGAAGGTAGTCTCACACTGGCGGATCCATTCGAGGATGCCGTCTCCCCATTGCCAGTGCGACACAAATGCCAGATATTGTTCTACGAGGTTGATCGCAAGGTCCATCTTCCTGCGCTGCACTTCCAACTCATCCGCCAGACCTTCGAGCGTGGATTCGGCAAGCAGGTCCTCGGACTGGACGATGTCGCTTGCCATGTTCATCACACGGTCCAGACGTCTTACCGCGGGATTACCACGCACGAGAAGCGGAGGAAGCTCATGCAGCCTGCTTCCCGGTATTTCCACAAATCGGCGGTCACCTACGATATCCATGCTGCCTCCAAGTGTCAGGAGTAGCGACAAACAAGGTCGTCTGTTGTTCTCGACATCCTGCCATACCAGACGTGTCATTTGCAATAGTTGTTACGAATCAGCGATGTCTCACAGGCTTGTTCTGAACTCGCTACAGGAATATTCCGAGGTGTGGATCGCAATTGTATCCGGCCACATCCAGAAGTCAGATCCCTCGACACTGTCCCGCTGATAAACTGGAAGTTACTCCCATGATCGACGCAGTCCTTGCAAAAATCTTCGGCACGAAACACGAACGCGACATGAAGTCGCTGCGTCCGATCGTGACGGCGATCAATAACTTTGAACCGGCAATGCAGGCTCTATCCGATGAGGAGCTCGCTGGCAAGACACAGGATTTCCGGCAGAGGCTCGACAATGGTGAGCCGCTGGATGATCTCCTGCCTGAATCGTTTGCCGTAGTGCGGGAAGCTGGACGCCGGGTGCTGGGCATGCGGCACTACGATGTGCAGCTGATCGGTGGCGCTACGTTGCATAGCGGCAAGATCGCCGAGATGAAAACCGGCGAAGGCAAAACGCTGGTCGCCACGCTTCCGACGTACCTGAACGCTCTGCCCGGCAAGGGCGTGCATGTCGTGACCGTGAACGATTATCTGGCGCGTCGTGACGCGGAGTGGATGGGCCGGCTGTACCGCTTTCTGGGGCTCAAGACCGGAGTTATCGTTCATAATCTGGACGACGACGAACGCCGCGAGAGTTACGCATCCGACATCACGTACGGAACCAATAACGAGTTCGGTTTCGACTACCTTCGCGACAACATGAAGTTCCGTCTGGAAGATTGCGTCCAGCGGGAATTCAACTTCGCCATCGTGGACGAAGTCGATTCGATTCTGATCGACGAAGCCCGCACCCCGTTGATCATCTCCGGTCCCAGCGAAGAATCGACCGAGTCCTACTACCGTGTAAACAGCATCATCTCGAGACTGACTCGCGGCGAGGTGATCGAAGGGAAAGAGCCGGGGCAGAAGTTCTATACCGGCGATTATTACGTCGAAGAGAAGCACCGCACAGTCACGCTGACCGACGAAGGTCAAACTAAGGTCGAGCGGCTTCTCAACATTCCCGGACTCTACGAGAGTGCCGATTTCGAAGGCATGAAGATCCGCCACCATGTGGAGCAGGGTTTGCGTGCCCATGTGCTGTTCCACCGCGACAAAGATTATCTGGTTCAGGAAGGTGAGGTTGTCATTGTCGATGAATTCACCGGCCGCATCATGCCAGGCCGCCGCTGGAGCGATGGTCTGCACCAGGCAATCGAAGCTAAGGAAAGCGTAAAGATCGAGCGCGAAAACCAGACCCTCGCCACAATCACTTTCCAGAACTATTTCCGCATGTACAAAAAGCTGGCAGGCATGACGGGAACTGCCGAGACCGAAGCTCCGGAATTCTATAAGATCTACAAACTCGATGTCTCGCTAATTCCAACGCACCGGCCAATGATCCGGAAGGAATTCTCCGACATCGTCTACCGGACCGAAGAAGAAAAGTTCCGTAACGCCGCGGCGTTTATCAAGGAATTGCACGATAACGGGCAGCCGTCTCTCGTGGGTACGATTTCGGTAGAAAAGTCCGAAAAGCTCTCGCGCATTCTAACGAAAGTCGGTGTGCCGCATGAGGTTCTGAATGCAAAGAACCACGCGAGGGAAGCGGCGATCGTCGCGCAAGCTGGTCGCAAAGGCGCGGTCACGGTTTCGACCAATATGGCCGGCCGTGGAACCGACATTCTGCTAGGCGGCAACGCCGAGTATCTCGCCCGTGACAAGGCCCGCAGAACCGGTCTCGACCCTGAGACCATGCCGCGAGAGCAGTGGCAGCAGATGCTCAGCGAACAAAAAGCGATCACTGACAAAGAACACGAGGAAGTCGTAGCCGCCGGTGGTCTTTGTATCGTCGCAACAGAACGCCATGAGTCGCGGCGCATCGACAATCAGCTACGCGGACGCGCGGGTCGTCAGGGTGACCCCGGTGCCTCGAAATTCTATCTTTCTCTGCAGGACGATTTGCTGCGGATTTTCGGCGGCGAGAAGATTCAGGGCCTCATGCTGAGGCTCGGCATGGAAGAAGATGTGCCGATCGAATCCGGGCTGATCACCAGACGCATCGCCGGCGCTCAAAAAGCAGTGGAAGCGCAGAACTTCGCGGCCCGTAAGCACCTGCTGGAATACGACGACGTCATGAACAAGCAGCGGCAAGCCGTGTATGGCATGCGACGCGCTTTGTTGGAAGGTCAGGACCAGAAGGAACGAATTCTCGACATCGTACGCGGAATCGTCGCCCAGTTCATGGATGCGCGATGTCCTGAGGGTCAGAACGAGAGTACGTGGGACTTCGACGGCCTCGCGACCGACATTCTGAATCAGTTTGGCGCAACGTTGGATACTCCGAAGTTCGAAGAGATGAACCGGACCGAGATTGAGGATCACATTCACCAGGTCCTTGAGACGCGGTATCAGGAAAAAGAAGCGGTTCTCGGGACGGACGGGGCGCAAATCATTCGTGAGACTGAGCGAATGGTCATGCTGAACGTTATCGACAATCAGTGGAAAGACCATCTGTTGTCGATGGACCACCTGAAGGAAGGCATCGGGCTGCGAGGGTATGGGCAGAAAGACCCTCTGGTGGAATACAAGAAGGAATCGTTCCAATTGTTCCAGGACATGATGGACCGCATCGAAGACGAGAGCATCAAGTTCCTGTTCTTTATGCAGCCTTACGTAGAGAGTGGCGGTACACGCCGGCCTCTGATGCCACATCCCGAGCTCATGGATGAGGAAGATTTCAGCGGTCCCGAGGAACCCGCCTCACATACCAACGGCATCAACGGTGCTTCGAAAGGTCTGTCAGAAGCCGATATCCGCGCGGCGCAGAATTCGCTCACCGACATAACCCGGAACATTCAGCGCAAAAAAGACAAGGAGCTGGCGCAGGCGCAACTTGCCGGCAGCGGTACCGCGTCTACACAAGAGCCGGTCGTCGTGGGACCAAAAGTCGGCCGGAACGATCCATGCCCCTGCGGCAGTGGGAAGAAGTTTAAAAAATGTCACGGTGCTTAACATTCGCTTTGTCGCTCGCTTTGTCGCTGATCGCCGCTGCCGGTAGTTTTGCAGCTGAGCTTCCCGCGATTCTGCCTGCTGCTTTTTCGGGCCACACCAAAACAGCAAGCTCAGCAATCGCCCCGGTAGATGCGGAACTCTGGAAGGAGTTCGGCTTCGAGAAGAGCGAGCAGGGCTCCTACTCCAGTCCAAAGGGTTCTCTCGTGATCTCGGCGTGGCGCTTCAGCGACCCAACCGGAGCATTCGCGGCATGGCAGGCCGAGGGCGCAAATGCGTCCAATCGCCGCAGTTTGGTCCACAGCGGGAATTACCTCCTGCGCATTGAGTCAGGCAGGGCTCCGGAACAACCAGAACTGCGCCAGCTCGCCGAAGGTTTGGCCGGTCGCACAACCAGTCCTTTACCGCCCTTGTACGGTCACCTGCCAGAGAAGGGAAGGGTAGCCAACTCAGAGCGCTATCTGCTCGGTCCGGCCGCTTTGACCAGGCATGAGCCAAGAATCCCGGCGACTCTGGCCTCATTCGACAGGGGAGCCGAAGCGCAGCTGGCAAAATACTCCAGTGGCTCAACGGAGCTGCAGATGACAATTTTTGGCTATCCCACTCCTCAAATCGCAATCGAGCGATTCCGCCAGTTCGAGAAACTCGACCGCGTGGCCGCCCGACGGTCAGGTACCATGATCGCTGTAGTCCCGGAAGGACGTGGGAATGTCGCTGCGGAAAAGCTTCTCGCTCAGGTCAATTACCGGCCGAGCGTGATGTGGAATGAGTATCCTCCCAAACACACGGTTCAGGATGCGGCAAATATGATCCTGGCAATCTCAATTCTCGCCACCGGCCTTATCGTCTGCTCGCTGATTTTAGGCCTATTCTTCGGCGGTGGGAGAATTCTTGCCCGAAAGTTTGGAATGCACACGGCGGACGACGATTTTACCAGTTTGCATTTGAGCTAACATACTCAATAGTTTAGCTAAATCGAGAGCATTTGTAGGCAATTCAAAGACCACTGTTTTAGGCGTGTAAGTCAAGCAGGATCAAGGAGTTAGCTCCCCAGCGAAAATCGCTTGACTTCCCGTCCGAACCGACCTAATATCCAAACAACATACAGATTTTTGGCGGTCGTGATACCGTCGGATCTGGTTCTCCCATACAGCCCTCCGCACAGGCGGGGCTACTTAGAATGCCCACTCTCATCAAGTGGGCATTCGCACGTTCTGGTCACCGCCGGGGTTTTCAGGCGCCTGTTCCCACTCGCGAAGGAAGCTGACGTGCTCTTCGCACTTGTGGAGCAGGGCAAAACGCGCTACTTCCCGACCTACATCCAGAAGTCGCCTTTCCAGAGCAGAGTCCCGCAAGCTGCCGTCTGCGGCAAAGGCTCTGCCTGCATTCGGTACTACTGCCTGTGCAGGCACAACCCATGCGTGGAGCGCTCTGCCTACACCTCGCAGCGTGTTGAGAGCGTCGTGCGCCCCCATAGCGCCTCCTGCAACACCTATCAGGCCTATCATCTTGCCGCGGAACTCTTCAAACCCCATCAGATCCAGCGCATTCTTCAGGACGCCGCTGACCCCGCCATGATACTCGGGTGTCCCAAGAATAATGCCGTCGGCCGTGCGCACCATCTCGCGCAGTTTCCGTACATCCCCGCCATAGTCCGCGCTGTGATCATAGGCAAAAGGGAGGTCCAGTTGACTGAGTTCGATGAGGCTGGTGATGGCACCCTGGGCTTCAGCACCTTCCAGTGCCTTGAGAACGGCAAGTCGGGTAGAGCCGTGGGGACGGACGCTGCCTGGGAGACCAACGACCCGCACCCTGGGTTCATTCGGATTTCGTGTCACAGGGACACCAGATGCTGTGTTCATCCAAAAGAATCAATTAGCTCGTCGGGAGCTGCAACTCGTCCCAGATATTCCCAAACGGTTGCCATCGCGACCTCTGGAATCCTGAAATCGATACCTCAATCGTCAGCTTACCGTGGCCATAAGGGCAAACCCATTCCGTCGACGGACGGTCGCGCAGAAGATTGCCGTAGTTACCTTCCGCCACTGGCATTCTCAATTTGCAGGCACAGGTCTTACAGCGCAGCCGGTTGTCTGCGAGAATCAGCACCGTCGCTGCAACCCACACCATCGGAAGCATCCAGAATCCCACCAGGATCGCGTCAAAGGTGGGCTTCACCCCTGCAAAGCCAGGCAGAGCGTAGATCCCACCGATTGCCGCAGTCGCCCCGAGCAATTTCGAGACGACAACCAAGCGTCCGCTAGGCATAGCAGCGAATTTCAAAGAGTCTGGCCTCTTCGACCCCGTTCGTTTTAGCGACGACAACCCGGAGCGATTTCGCTTCAACAGAGTCAAACTGGACGCGGTTCAATCGCTGGTGATTGCCCGCTCTTGTAGCTACGGTTCGCGTCTGCCCTTCCTTGTCCGTTACGACAAGAGAATAGTCGCGGACCGTCTCCGGCTGAGGTGCCCGGATCATCCGGCGCGTGATCGAATCGGACGCGCTTAAGGTAAGTTCGCGCTGGAAGCCAGTGTCGAATTTTAGAACCACTTCGCTGATCCGCTGAGGTTCCTGCCAGGAGAGCTCAAGCCACGCACCATCCGCTGTCAGAGGAGCGCTCCAGCGATGGTTTTCTCCGGCTGCTCCGGTCGTCTTGTTGGGCGGAACGTCCCGGTCCACTCCGTCGAGAACGCGTACGGCCGCGAAGTCCCGGAGTTCACCGGATGCGGTTAACTTCGCCAGTTTGGCCAGATCGCGCTTGTCCTGATGAGCGACTGTCCGGATCGACTGATCCTGCCGCACGAGAGTTTGCTGCACCGCGCTAAGCAATTGCTTGTCGGACGCAAGTTGCCTCGGCGAGATACGACGCTCACAGCAGACTGCCGCAGCCGTCCCAACAGCCTGACCGATGCTCGCGCAGGTTCCCATCACCCGGGTACTGGTGAACGCCGCATGAGTCGCGCTGATATTTCGCCCGGCCATCATCAGATTCGGGACATTTTTGCTGTACAGCGAGCGCAGAGGAATATCGTAAACCTCAGCCGTGCGTAGGTTGGTATTCGGTGGCAGATCCGCGCGATCGAACCCTCCGGGAGGATGGTCGTCCATCGGCCAGCCGCCCATTGCGACCGCATCCGGCCACGTACCCCGGATGAGATCGTGCTGCGTCAGGACGACGTCACCCACCAGCCTCCGGCTCCCGCGTTTTCCAGGCATCATGCCAACCCAGTCCAGAGCCCAGTTCGCGCTATCGGGATAGTCGCCGCTGTTCTTGATGTAATCCCACACGCCTGTCGTAATCGAGAGCAGTTCGAAGCGGATGCGCTCGTTGTCCCGAATGATGTCTTTATTCCCACCCCACTCAATCCACCAGTAACCATACTCCCAGTTTTCCGGCCCGACTTTCCGAAACTGCAAAGCGTCCTTCGTGACTTTGCGGGACCACGCGGGCGCTTTATACGGCATCGCTTTACGATGCAACCGCGACGTGAACAGGATGCTGCTTCCTAGCGTCTCCTCATCCTTCTTCTCCGGCGCCAGCGACTCGTTAAACTCGCTTCGTGTCTCGCGGCCCGTGCGGAACTCGGCTCCACTCTCAAGGCCAAGACGGCTGTCCCCTGTGGCGTCCACGTAAACGTTTGCCTTAACACGGTATAAGTGCTCGCTCTTGTCGCAGCGCGCCATAACCTGTGCAATAGAACCCTGCTTCATTGTTACTGAGTACAGGATTGTCTCGAGTAACAAAGTGATATTCGGTTCAGTTACTACTTTGTCGTACAGCATCAGATCCCAGAGTTCCCAACAGCGCTGCGGGTTATTCACCGCATCGTCCAGGCGGAGTTCTTCCATCAGTCCGCCTTCCCGCCAGCCAGGTCGGGCTGTATGCGAGCTGGACCCGACAATGTGCATCTTCACTTCGCTGGAGGAATTGCCGCCAAGACGTGACCGGTCCTGTACCAGCACCACTTTTGCGCCATTCCGGGCCGCCGAGAGCGCCGCGCACACGCCCGCCAGACCTCCACCCGCAATGAAGACATCGGTCTGCAAGTCGACCATCGTCATGTGTGGCTCGGGACCTGCTGCCGCACCCGGCTTCCCCGGAGGCGCAATCCGGTCGAAATCCGTCCGGATGCGATCGGTTACCGATGGCGTAGCAGAAGGTGGCAGTTGATCGGCGAGAACAACGAGGGAAAAGCCTCCGGTCCCGATGCCAGTTAGTAAGTCACGACGGCGCATATGTTATTGCTCCTATGAATAAAAGAATTCCGCGCTCGCGGTGCAATCGGCCGAAGGAATCAGGCGGACCCAGTGTGCGGAGAACCCTGACGGGAACACGTGATGCGTATAGCTCGCAGCTTTCAGCGTAGCGTAATCCTGCCAGTACCCACTGCCCAGAAAATCAACCTGCACCAGGAAGCTGGCAGATGGGTCCGCGCGCAAATGCAGCATCTTACGGTCGAAGCCGGTCATCAGGAACGGTTCGCTGGGGACATCTTTCTTGATCGCGCTCTTGCGCCACGGTCCACCCCACCCCGCCGGTTTGCCCCACTGCCACAGATCGTCCGTCTTGCCAAACCAGATGCCTGATTGCGGTTGTCCCGCCAGAGAGTAATTGCCACCGTTAGGTGAGGTCTGATTTCCGCCCAGCGCCAGAAGCCCGCGGAATGCGCAAAAGTCAGGGACCATCCGCAAATGCTGGCTGATCGGTTTCACGCCCCAGATTTTATCTTCCAGAGCCATCGGTTGCAGCTCAAAAAACATCCCGTGGATATCCATCAGGAAGTGCTCGGTCTCTACTTCACGGATGCGCATCCACTCGGTTTGCCACGCGTGCTGGAAGGCATGGCTTGCCTTGGGCAGACGGTAGCGCTGCCACGTGCCTTTCACCAGAGCCCAGAAGAGAACGCTGGATTCATCCCAGCCGGTGCAGAAGATAACGTTGCCAAGGTTCTCCCGTCCCGCGCAATCCATATGAGGCTTGTCGCTAAGGCGGTTCCATCGTTTTCCGTCATATTCAAACAGGCCCGCTTCCGTGTCGCCGTACTCGTAGAAGCCGTTGTTAGACACCACGACCCGGCCCTGCCCGGTGTAGCCGCCTTTGAAATGCGGGCGCGCTTTGAGTCCAACCTCTTTCACGACATCGGAGACCAGCTTAATCTTCAGCGTCTCGACATCGATTTCAAACAGCAGACCCTCCATCGTCTGCATGTAGACCCGGTTAGCCGGATCGGTCAGATGCGCCATTGTCGCGGTGAGGCGATGATCTTTCAAAGCCTCGATGAACCGGAACGTGCCCTTGGCATCAATGGCATAAGGTCCGATAAACACCTGGGCACTTTGCTTGTGCAGAAAGCGGTTCGCATGTGTCCCGTCATGCGTGTGCACGAGTTCTGAGCGCAGGCGGTCGTCGATGCGAAACAGACCAAGGCCGGTTCCGGTAGTGCGGGTGTGGCTGTTGTAAGTGACCGCCCACAGAGAGTCGGCCCATGGCAT
>JACMLA010000890.1 GCA_014379815.1 Bryobacteraceae bacterium
CATCTCAGTCATTCAGGGTTCCGGCGGCACCATTGCCGTACTTACTGGACCGGACGGCAAACTACTCGCAGGCACCGGTTTCGCCGTCTCCCGCCGTGGCATCCAGGAAGCGCTGGCCTCGGTTAGCTCAGATCCTCTCCGGGAATTGATTAACACACACTGGCATACAGATCACAGGGACGCCAACAACTGGCTTCACGCTCCGTGATCACCGCCCATGCGAATACCCGCAGGCGATTGTCCGTCGACATCCACGTCGAAGGCTAGGACTGCACATTCCCGGCGGCCCGCTCCCTGCAGGAGATGGTCGAAGTATTCGTCAGGGTCAACTGTGCGCCTGGGACCACGGCGCCGCTGAAGGTACGTCGCGTGCGTCGCGATGCAGTTAGAGCAAAGGCTCAAGTGGGGCTGCATTCGCTCACCAATAGAATGATCACGACCGAGAATGGGTGACGCATTCGTCGGCTTCGAAAGAACTCCTGTCCCATTCTGGCCTCGCCGCGGCATCTTTCGCGGTACGGTCTATCGTTCGAGATACCAAATCATCAAAAACTCAGACCTGTGTCTCGGCCAGCCTGAACGTGTTGCGCCGCAGCGTCTCTGAGCTCGTCGCGCGGAGCGGGCGAAGTGCTAGTTGCAAACGCGCCCGTCAAGCCGCTTTAATATTCCGACCTGCAGGCATGACACATTCCAGTATCTGCACGTATGGGCGCAAACCAAGCTGGCAGCCCATACCAAGTCAGCCGTGCATCGGTGTCCACGTTTTCCGGCCAAACCGTTGGGCGGAGAACCCAAAGGTCAGCGTAGGAAGCGCAGAAACGCTCGAACCGCTGTGATGCACCTTTTCGCCGCGGCCCACCCGCATTGCTGAGTTCTCTCCAACACGAATTTCCGCAGCATCTGCGCATTAAACGCCGCCGGATCTTCGCCAACATCCTTCAACAAATCACGAAGATCAAGACCGTAGTTATACAGCGTGGCATCGCAGGTTCCACGTTGCTGCCGCATCCAGCAACCGAAAGAGACCAGTAGAGCCGGCCGCTCAACAGATTCCTCTTTGATCGGATTCGTCAGTACGCCAGTACGCCGGAGATACCCAATAAACAGACGGACGCCATTCTCCAACTCCAGCCGATGGCTGCGGCCGTACCCTGTGCACCGGCATCGATTGAGGTGGTGGGAAAACTCCCCGATGCATCGCTCTTCCAGACCCGTAACTGGTATGCCCCTTCGGCCAGTCCAATGAACGAGATGCTCAGCCGAGCGCAGATGCCTGCGAGCTGTGAGCTTTGCATAGCCCACCTCGTACAACACTTGGGCAAAACCTTCAAGCAGGTGGCCAGCCGGGCACCTGCGGATTTCCTGGATACGCAAAGGCGACTCGAAATACTCTGCCAACATGAAGTCCTCCTTTCTAGGACGTCATGATTATGCAGAGTCGCGCATGCTGGGGTGGCTGCTTTGAGCTTGATCTAAATGGGACTTGGGCACTCTTGCGGTCGCCGACTCCGCATAAAAATGGACTCCGCATTAAATCGACCGTTCAAAGAGTGGAATGAAGTCTTCCCCAACGCGGCCTGCATCGTGACTCTGCTGGATCGCTTGCTGCACCACGCCGACGTGACAGTGATCGAAGGCGA
>JACMLA010000891.1 GCA_014379815.1 Bryobacteraceae bacterium
AAGAACTCCGCGTTCTCCTTAGTCTGCCAGTGTTCAGCCTTCATTGAGATCTTGATCGGTTCCGCGCCCTGGGCAATCGGAAATGCTGACAGGAAGCATAGGCAGAGCGCCATCCTGTTCAGGGCATCTTTGCTAACAAGTGTCTTCATTGCCCCAGCGTATGGACCAGGCACCCCCTTTGGCGAGCTAAAGGTGACGAGACGGACAGGCGTGTTACGAAGCGGTCCCGGACGTTGCGGGTTGGTTCTTGGACACGTCCAGAAGCTGCCTGCACGGATTCAGCGAACGCGCATCGGTTCGAGTCCCCGAAGACCGGGCCGCCGAGGGGGCAACGCGATCATGAGATCAAACGAAGGATCGAGGCTTGTCGCGGAGACTAGTCAGAAGGGCAGCCACGTGACGTTCGTCCGCTCGCTCAACGATGTTGTGGACACGGTGATGTGCCGAAGAAATCCGAAGGTGCGCTTGGGGACTCTTCGATCTATCCTCAGCCAGGCACATTTTAAGTGAAGTCAACGCCGTTTTCCAGGCGGAGTGACCGGACAACGGCGGTTCATCCGTCCAGCCTTGCCATTCGACGCTAACTCGGTCGACTATTGAGACGTGCTCACAACACGAGAAGTGATCCAGTCTGCGCTGAAGCAACACCTCTCCGATGAAGACGGGAAGCCCATTCGCCCACGGTTGCTGCCTGGGTTAACCGCAGACGAACTGGACGACTTCAGTCGCTCGTTACGTGTGGCCCCGCCCGATGATGTTCTGGACCTCCTGCGATTCTGTTCAGGCATAGAAGGCACGCTGGACCAACTCGATTTCACCAGACGGAGTCTTGGTGACGGCTTCGGGCTCGACTTCCTCGTGCCCCACGGAGTTGCAATCGCACATGACGGATGCGGCAATTGCTGGGTCGTCGACATCCCGCCCGAGAGCCCTGGCTGGGGACCAATCTACTTCCTCTGCCATGATGCCCCTGTGATGCTTTTGCAGGCTGCAACCGTGCGCCAGTTTGTTACCGAGCTATTCAAAATGTACACACCTCCGCACACCAGCCTTGTAGATGATGTTCACGAGGACCGCCTGTTCGATGTCTGGCGTAGGAACCCCAGCGTAATCTCGCATGCAACAGCTCTGGCTTCGCCAGACTCGGACCTGAAAACGTTCGCGGCCGGCTTAGGGACGTCCTTCGAGTTCATTGACCTTCGAGGCGCTCCAATCGGCATGGGGTTCTCCTGGGGTCGATTTGGAGCCCGGACAGAGGTGAAGCGGTTTGGAGGCAGCCCGATATTCGCGTACCGAAAGCCTGAAAAGATGAGCCTGTTCTCAAGGCTCTTCGGACAACACTAACGCGAAGCTATATTGCCCCGGAATCATATCAAGACGGATGCACGCTAATGAAGCGGCACTCGGCAACAATACATGACACTGGGCTGGACCGCACTGGAGCCAACTCTCTTGTATAGCCTTCTCGCATGCCTTCCGGTATGTTCCCGTCTGATTACCGTCCAAAAACTCTGAGCAAGTCGGGGAGGGCGCCGGACACGGAGGTTTGGCCTCATCAGGGGCAAGAGTCCGAGATCAGTGCAAACTTCATCGACCTGATGTGCAGGAGTCGATTTGTGGTACGCGAAACTAGGGCGACCGGTGGCCACTGCTTACATCGTGAGCTGGGATTACTTGTGCCGCCGTGGAAGAATGAAGTTATGAAACGTCATTTGCCGCGACCCGTGTGGCGGGAGGACGAGTGGTACGTATCGCAGTGTCTCGAACTGGACGTGGCCAGTCAGGGGCAAACGGAAGAGGAGGCGCTCGCCAATTTGAGGGAAGCCCTCGAACTCCATTTTGAAACTCCACGCGCTACGCGACTTCCAGCGGTCAGGACCGTTGAGGTTGAAGTTGGGGCGGCTTAAGCCGCTGTCGTTTCGTGAGATCAAGCGAAGGCTCGAGGCTGCGGGGTTCGCGGAGACTAGTCAAAAAGGCAGCCACGTGAAGTTCGTCCGCTCGCTCAACGACGTTGTGGACACGGTGATCGTGCCGAAGAAGTCCGAGGTGCCCGTGGGGACGCTTCGATCAATCCTTAGCCAGGCACATCTCGATCCAGATGTGTGGGACCGCCTCGGCTGACTGTTGCCTGTGTCGAGCCTTTGCTGTTCCACCCCTTAAGTGACGTGACAGCCGTTTTTCGGTGAATGCTCTAGTTGCTCAGCCCGGCAACTCCCGCTTCTCGGGCGCACTCTCCTGCTATTCTTGGTCCAAGCAAATTTGGCGTTCGAACACGCCGGACTCTCTGCCTCTGTACAAAGCCATGGCGATCCGCAGCCTCGTCCTCCAGACGCTTGTACTCACCTATTCCATGACGGCTGGCGCTTTCCAATCAAATCCTCCGTCGGTCACGAGTGAGCCGGAAGGCTTGGCCCGACTGGGAATCGCAGTTGCTGCCGGCATGCTTGGTCTTCTTGTCCGGGATCGCGTGGCGCGCCAGAACGAGCGGTCGGCTAATTTCCTTGCAGTCGACCTGATTGTGATTTACGGACTCGCCATTTTGTCGCAGGTGCTGCTTGCGTTTCTCAGCCCGGAGCTCGTTCTGCCGCGATGGGCGCCTACGCAGGGCGGCTTCGTCGGATTCGTACTGTTTGCCGCGACGCGTGCCTTATTTTCAGCCCAGCCCGCCGCAGTCGGTGGTCCGCTCTCAGAAATGGACGGCGGGATGAGCCGCGAGCTGGTCGATGAGGGGAATCTCTACGGGAGGGTGTATGGGATTGCTGTTTCGCTCGCGTTGACGGTTGGCCTCCTCGGATTGTTCACGAACTCTCTACGAATTCAGATTGCTGCGGTCTTGATCGTAACTGGCAGTGTTCGCCTGCTGTGGCGAATGTTCTCTGGCCAGGCCAAGACGGCAACGACGGCCAGCGAGCAGCGATTAACGACCTGCATCGAGACGCTGCGAGGCGCGACCGCATGGTATTACCTCGCGCTCTTTCCTGCGAGCATCATCGCCCTCTTCGGCTCAAGGGTATATCTTTACTGGGTTCCACTTGTGATCCTAATGTTCGCAGAAGCAAATCAACGCGCAGCAGCATCGGTGAAAAGCGGATGGGAGACCGTAGCGGCCCAACGTAGGAAAGGATCGGCCACCGAATAATCATTACGCTCCTTACAAAGTCCGGTTCCCGGCAGGTACTCAAGCCAGGAGAAGCTCCTTCGATTCGTCGAGTACCTGGACCGCGAGTTCGCGGCTGACGGTAGGAAATCCATCCAGGAAGTCGTCAAGAGAGTCCCCATGCTCGAGGTACTCGAACAACGTCTTGACAGGCACACGCGTGACGCGGAA
>JACMLA010000892.1 GCA_014379815.1 Bryobacteraceae bacterium
AGTTGCATGACCGCCAGTATCAGTTCGAGCGAAATCAGTTCATCAATCCGGGTGAGGACTTCACTGTTGATCAGCCTAAGCCGGAAGCAGACGTCAAACCCCGTCCTGTTACGCTGACGACCGTATAGAGTGCGCCGAACTTCCGTGTTGGTTTCCTGTAGTTTAACTAAAGTTCTCTCATCGCCTCGCCGATTATCAACCAGCGGGGAGAAGTCCCTTGTTTGACCCGCACTTTGGAGGGATCGCACATGGTACTGGGAACGAAAATTGTCTTAATAGCCGTCGGTTCGGTATTTGTTACCGCTGCCGCCGGCTTGCTCATTCAGCGATCGGTGATACTCCGACAGGGTATCGAGCTAACCCGGGATACCATGCGCGTTGCCATTCTGAGCGCTGAGAATACCCGCAAGTCCGTTTCGGCCATGCGTAGTTCGCGGATGTTTGACGATGCAAGGCTGGAAGCTGAAATTGCCGGAGCGTCTAACTACAAAAACACGCTCATCTATAAGACGGTGCCTGTGGTGGCGGCATGGGAGTCCATTGCGGAGGTGGCCGGAAAGGAAAATTACGAGTTCCGTGTGCCGGCTCAGAACCCGCGGAATCCCAGCAACGCCCCGCGTCCCGATGAAGCACGTATCCTCAGCCTGTTGGAAAAAGGTAAGCTTCCGGAGTATTTTGAGGTGGACGAGAAGGCGAACGAGATCCTTTATGCACGTCCGATTCTGCTAAGCACCGACTGTATGAGTTGTCACGGCGATCCCAGCCAGAGCCGTACCAAAGATGGAAAGGATATACTCGGCTTCCGAATGGAAGGCTGGCACGCCGGTGATCGGCACGGAATGTTCTTGCTGCGCTCGAAACTGAACCGCGTAGACGCGATGGTGAAAGCCGGCATGAGCCAGACCGCCGTGTGGCTGCTTCCGTTGTCGCTCTGTGTCGGGCTCGGGGTCTATTTCCTGATTTCCAGGATCAGCAACAGCCTGCGGGTGCTCGTAAAGTCGATCTCGGAGAGTTCGACGCACGTCACCAGCGCGGTCGCACAAATCTCAGCGTCAAGCCAGACCCTCGCGGAGGGCGCAACCGAGCAGGCAGCATCGCTCGAAGAGACTTCCTCTGCCAGTCAACAGATCACTTCCATGACCCGCAAGAACGCCGACAACTCGCGCCTGGCGGCAGAGGAAATGGACAAGGTCAATCTCCGTGTGAAAGACAGTAATGCCACAGTCGCTGAGATGGTCGATTCCATGAACGACATCAAATCCTCCAGCGACAAAATCGCCAGAATCATAAAGGTGATCGACGATATTGCGTTCCAGACCAATATTCTGGCGTTAAACGCCGCCGTGGAAGCAGCCAGAGCCGGTGAAGCGGGCGCTGGGTTCGCAGTGGTTGCTGACGAAGTACGCAGTCTGGCGCAGCGTTCGGCACAGGCAGCGAAAGACACCGCACCCCTGATCGAAGAATCGCGCGAGAAGTCCAACGCCGGCAGCCTAAAGCTCGAACAGATAGCGGTCAGAATCCACGCCATCACAGAAAGTACATCCAGGGTGAAGATGCTCGTTGATGAGGTAAACCTCGGAAGCCAGCAGCAGGCGCGTGGGATTGAGCAAGTCTCGAAGGCAATCCAGCAAATGGAACTCGTAACTCAACGCAGCGCCGCGACTTCAGAGGAAAGCGCTGCCACCAGTGAAGAGTTGGCGGTGGAGGCTGAATCTATGAACGGCGTGGCCCGGCAGTTGCAGTTGGTAGTGGGGGCGTAAGCGCGTATTGAGGAAGATGTAGTCGGACACAGCATCTCCTCATCCACCGGCGCCAGGCCTGAACGAAGGCCTGGCTTCGGAAGGTAGAGATCGGGGACTGTCGACGAAACCAGCAAAACCCCATTTCGAAATGGGGCAGTTAAAACGCGATTTTCTATGCGAGCGATTTGTCCCGTGCGCTTAAACATCGCAAGTGTCACCGAAGACCCCCGTTTGCAGGGGCCGGGGAGCGCTTTTCTTATCGACGACAGGCCGGGCTCAGGAAGCCGCAAAGCTCCGAAACGTTCAACGCTCAATCTGGGGCCGTCCCCGCTGCGATGTCGCCCAGCCTTATGTGGAAGTGACTCCAACTCCAAATGGGATGCGGCGCAGGTCACGCTGATTTCAGCTTCGGAGTGGTTCCCTTGACGCTAAACTGTGGCCAGCGGATGGCAGTTGCGGCATTACGCATCTGAGCACAGGCCAGCCACCAGGGCCGTTCTTGCAGCTCCCTGCAGCTGCCCAACGTCGGCGGCTGGTACGCAGGTTGAAATAGGGGATTCACTGGGGCAGCGCGCATAAAAGGCGACTACGGCTCTGGGGATATCGCGCTCCAGGCCGACGTGTCAACTCCGGTTGAAAATTCCTCATTCTGCCGTTTTGAAAATTCCCCAGCCGTGGCCAGGTGGTGGTTTACAGTTCCGGCCAATGAATGCAGTATGGAAAGCGGCCGGTGAAGCGGAGGTGGGCATTGCAGGAGTGCAACCCGCCAAGGAATAGCTGGCTGCAAACTCATCAAGACGATGGGACTCGGGACGGAGCCGGAAATGGCTCCGTCCCGGTTATTGCGATGGAACATCGGATTGATAGATTTGCCCATGCCTCAGAAAACTCAGACCGAAAGGTTCCGCTTGCCACGACGATTGGAGGCGGTAGAAGATTCTGGCTGCGGCGGTTCAGGAGACGGCAGCAACCCGGCCTTGCGCCGCTCTTTCAGCCGGTAACTTTCTCCGCGGATGTTGACCGTCGTCGAATGATG
>JACMLA010000893.1 GCA_014379815.1 Bryobacteraceae bacterium
ACCGAAGCCAGCCTCGGCCCGGAGCGAGCTCTGGGGCAGATCTGCGCGGTAATGGACGACGGGCTAATTGGCGTGGGCCGCAGACTGGAAGCAATAGGAGTCGGATGCACTGGGCCGGTCGATCCCGTCGCAGGAGTGATCGGAGATGTGGCACTGCTGCCTGGATGGCAAGGCTATCCACTTCGCAGTCATCTGGAGCAGCACTTCAAAGCTCCGGCGTGCCTGGAGAATGACTGCGATGCCGCAGCACTGGGCGAGTTCAGTTACGGCGCCGGGCGGGGTTCCGATCGTTTTCTCTATACGACGATCAGCACCGGAATTGGCGTAGGAATTGTTGTCGATGGCAAGGTGTATCGGGGAACTGCAGGTGCGCATCCCGAGCTGGGACACCACACCATCGATCATTCTGCAGGACCGGATTGCTATTGCGGTTCCAGAGGGTGCTGGGAGTCTTTGGCCAGCGGACCAGCCATCGCGGAGTGGTTTAACATACAGTCCGCCGACTCGCCGGACGCGACAGCTGCCGATGTGTTTCTCAAGGCTTCTGCCGGGAACGAACTCGCACGACGGGCCGTTGAGCGGTTTACACAGTACCTGGCAATTGGGCTGGGTAATCTCATCACGTTTTTCGCACCCGACACTATTGTTCTTGGGGGCGGAGTGATGGCCAGCGCTCCTGCTTTCCTGGAACGAGCAGCAGGACTCGCCCGGTCGCGAGCCGGTTTGGTGCCATCGCAGTCCGTTGCCATTCGTCTTGGTGTCCTTGGCCGTCAGGCAGGGCTGGTCGGTGCAGCCTCGGCCGCACAACTTCTTAATCCACCCCTCGAAGAGAAATCATGAACACTAGCCTCGCCATAATCGAAGGCGCTTATCTGCGGGATATCCTCGAGCAGCCCGCTGCTACGCGTCGAACTTTAGACTCACTCGCAGCCGCGGCGCCCACTGCCGCTGCGCTCTCATTGCTGAGGGAGAGCAGATCTTTTGACCGGATCGTTCTCACAGGAATGGGGAGCTCATTCCACGCCCTGCACCCCTTGAATCTGCGTCTGAACCAGGCCGGAATCGTGGCCCAGATGATCGAGACTTCCGAGCTCCTGAACTACTACCCTGAAACCCTAGGCAACCGCACGCTTACTGTCGCAGTGTCGCAATCAGGAGAGAGCGCTGAGATTGTCCGCATGCTGCGAGACCAGGTAGCCAGGGGCACCGTTGTGGGGATTACGAATACTCCGGAATCGAGTCTCGCGGTCGGATCCACCTTTTCGGTTGTAACTGCGGCAGGCCCGGAATCTACGGTATCCTGCAAAACCTATCTGGCTTCGCTACAAGCGCTTCACTGGCTGGGCTACGCTCTGCTGGGCGAAGATATGGCTACTGCTCTGGCAGACCTGGCGAAAGTGCATCAGGGAGTTACCTCCTACCTCAGCAGCTGGCAGGGACATGTGGAGTGGTTCATCGAACAGCTCGCCGAGACCCGACAGCTTTTCGTCACAGGCAGGGGCTGGTCCCTTGCGACCGCAGGAACCGGTGGGCTCATCCTGAAAGAGTCGGTGCGCTTCTCCGCCGAAGGGATGAGTTCCGCGGCCTTTCGCCACGGTCCCTTCGAGTCACTTTCCCGAGCAGTGCTCCTGTGTATTTGCCTTGGGGATGATCGCACAGCAATGCTGAATAGGCGTCTTCACTCGGATGTTCGCGCGGCTGGGGGCCGATCGTTTCTCATAGCAGGCGATTCCCCTCATCCTGCGCTCCGACTTCCTCCGGTACTGCCGGAACTTTTGCCAGTACTGGAAATCCTGCCTGTTCAGATGATCTCTCTGGCTTTAGGTGCCCACCTTGGAGAAGAGGCTGGCAAGTTTGCGCTGGCTACCAAAGTGACAACTGTCGAGTAATTTCAAAAACTCGGCTGCACAAAAAGTTTGATATGAGATTGACAAAAAGGGCAGTCGGTCGTATTCTCAGGCAAGCGCTTTTCTGCAAAGGAGTTTTATGCTTCCGATCTCCCGCCTTTTCTGGACCACCCTAACCGTCCTGTTGTTAGCTTCTGTTTGTCCTGCCGCCCCCTCCGGTACGATTCTTGGGACTGTCAAAGATGCGTCCGGCGCGGTTGTTACCGGCGCGAAGGTTACCGCGACCAACAAAGGCACAAGCCAGAGTCGCAGCGCGATAACCGACGAGCAGGGTAACTACGTCCTGACCGCGATGCCCCTTGGTGAGTACTCTCTGAACTCAGCTCTGACCGGTTTCAAGCAGTCTGTCTTCGCCAGTGTCACCCTGCAGGTAGACCAGCAGGCACGCGTGGATTTTACTCTCCAGGTTGGCGATGCTGCTACCAGCATTGAGGTCAATACATCCGCTGCACTGCTGAATACCGACGCTTCGGCTATTGGTCAGGTGGTCGAGAACAAGAAGATTGTGGATCTCCCTCTGAATGGGCGCAACTTCACGCAACTCGCTGCGCTGACACCGGGCGCACTCACGACGCAGGTAACAGGCCAGTCAGGAGCTCTTACGGGCTCGACGAAAGTACAGATCGCGGGAGGGCAGTCCAGCAAAACTGAGTTTCTGATTGACGGCGTCTCGAGCCAGGAGCAGGGCCTCGATGGTGTTCAATTCGTACCTTCAGTGGACGCCATCGATGAATTTAAAGTGCAGAGCAACTCATTCGCCGCCGAGTATGGCCGGGGTACTGCGATCATCAACGCCACGATCAAATCGGGCTCGAACAGTTACCACGGTGTCGTGTTTGAGTTCCTGCGTAACGAGAAGCTGGACAGCCGCAATTTCTTCGCAGCCACGAGAGGGGTATACAAGCAAAATCAGTTTGGCGGCACTATCGGTGGCCCAATCATCAGGAACAAACTCTTCTTCTTCGGCAACTACGAAGGCTCACGCGTTCGCCGGGGAGTCACTCGCAACACTCTGGTTCCGACGCAGGCCTTCCGGACTGGAAACTTCTCGAGTCTGCCAACGCCTCTTCTCGATCCTCTAACCCGAATTGCCTTCCCTAACAATCAGATTCCCGCGAACAGGTTCTCAGCCGAGACGCAATCGCTGCTCCAATACATTCCCGCTCCCAACACGCCCGGTGGCACCTTCGCGTATGTCGCAAATCAACCTACCAACGCGGACCAGGGTAACGGCCGCGTCGACTATCAGGTCACCCCTTCCGATCTGGTCTATTTCCGGTACTCCCGTAACTTGCAGGACACTATCAATCCGGGTTCTTTGCCAACCAACGGCTCTCTGGAGCTGCAAAGCCGCGCTCACAATGCCGCACTGAACTACACGCGCATCATTAGCTCATCGCTGATCAACGAAGCCCGGGTTGGCTACACACACCTCTACACATTTGGCAGCCCTCAGGGACTTGGCACCAATTACACTGTGCAGGCAGGCATTCGCGGATTTGCCGAGACCAGCCGCACTTTCCCGGGATTTCCCAGCGTTCTCGTTGCCGGTTATGGCACGCTGATCGCAACACTGGGCTATCGTCCGGCGATTGCTCCTTTTGAAACCCGGCAATTCGTCGACACCCTGACTTACATCAAGGGTCGTCATACGGTAAAGGCAGGTTTTGACTTCCGCCGCTTTCACTACAGCGAAGCCAACGGTGGCACAGCTTCCCGCGGCATCTTCAACTACGGAGGTGTCTACTCCGGCAATGGCTTTGCCGATTACCTGCTTGGGTTCCCTAATAACGGGACGCGCAGCTACCCTACGAACCAGTTTGGATTGACCGACAAGCAGTTTCATTACTTTGTCCAGGACGATTTCAAGGTCACACCGAACCTGACCCTGAACATCGGACTGCGCTATGAGTGGAACACCATTCCTGTTCCCGACAATGCGCAGTCGGCCATCTTTGACTTCGCAACCGGAAGATTCATACTCGCCACCTTGCCCGATGGGTCGTTCAATCTGCGGACACAGGAAGTTGCTCCGATCGTGTTTCCCAGTTATGCCAACCGAATTGTCTCGGCGGAGGCCGCAGGGCTGCCAAACAATATCCAGACTCAGAGCCACAATCAGTTTGCTCCCCGCTTCGGGTTTGCATACCGTCCGTTTGGCGGAAACAAGACCGTGATTCGTGGAGGCTACGGCATCTTCTATTTGCTGCAGCGGGGCAACACGAACGCCAGCTACCAGACAGATAACGTACCCTTCATCTACGACGACGTTAAAACCAACACAACACCCATCCCCACGTTCAATACGGCCAACTTGTTCGACAATCCGTTCGCGATCGGCACGCCTCGCGTGACGACTCGTGACCTGAAACTGCGCGCACCCTATGCGCAGCAATGGAACTTCTCGATCCAGCGCCAGCTTTTGAACAATCTGACCCTCGACGTCGCCTATGTAGCCAATAAAGGCAACCGTCTCGAACAACGTTATATTGAGAACTATGCTCTGCCGGGCCCCGGAAGCGCACAACCAAGGCGACCGTATCCCGAGTTCGGACTTGGAGCCCGATACTCCAACACGGCGAACTCCATCTATCACGCTCTGCAAGTGAAGCTCGAAAAACGCTATTCCTCGGGCCTGACTCTACTGACGTCCTACACCTGGTCCAAGCTCATAGACGACACCAACGTCGACAGCCAGAGTACTGTTCAGGATCCGCGAAATTTACGACTCGAGCGCGCTGTGGGGACCTTCGACGTTCCCCACCGGATCGTCACCAGTTTTGGATACGAGCTACCCTTCGGACAGGGTCAAAGATTTGGTGCTGCTATGCCTGCGCTGCTGAACCACCTCGTTGGGGGCTGGCAGGTTGGCGGCATCGTTCAGTATCAATCGGGGTTTCCATTCACTCCGCAAATGGCTGCACCCGACCCGGCTAACGTTGCCACCAACTATGCGCGACGACCTAACCGGATCGCCTCCGGTAAGATCGACGATTGGACTCTGGACAGATATTTCGACGTTGGAGCTTTTCAGGTACCCGCTGCGTTCACTATTGGCAACTCGGGTCGCAATATCCTGCGCGGTCCCGGGATTGCGAACTGGGACTTGTCGCTGTTCAAAAACTTTCAGTTCGGAGAGCGCTTCCGCTTGCAACTGCGAGGTGAAGCCTTCAACGCCTTCAACCGGGCTCAGTTCAATAATCCGAATACCACTACGGACCCGGGCGGTCCAGGCGGTCGCATCCTAAGCGCCCGTGATCCGCGTCTGATGCAGGTAGCGCTGAAACTCTACTTCTGACAACTGCTTCTGGGTCACTGGCCCAGAAGCACCTTCGAATCCTTCGGCAGCTTCGCCTTCGAGATTGCGGACTCAAGCTCAGCGGAGGTCTTTGTCACTGCGCCGTTGATGAAGACGGGAACCGGCAGAGTTTCTTCCCAGCGGGCGCCAGGCGGGTACACTGCGGCGAGATCCCACAACACGCCATTGCGCTCGCAACACTCCGGCTTCCGGTTAGCTGTTATCAGCGAGGACTTGAGGGCTCCCGCCACCGCGTGACCCGAGTCCCAGAACTGCCGGACCCTCGGATCGCTAAGCCGCCCAAGTACGCTGGAGCCAGGCTTGCTCCAATCGGTTGGCAGGATCGGTTCCCACACAGAGAACACGACGATCGGGCTGTTCGGGTTCCGCTTCAGGATGTTCTCTACTGCGGAGGCCCCCCGCAGACAGGTTGTTCACGTGGGGGAAAGCAACGCAATCACACGTACACTGTCCGAAGTCCGGTTGAACTGCTGTCGAAAACTGTCCAGCGAAGTGACGCTGATTTCGTTTAGCTGGACCTGGCCGGGCGGAGTTCGTCGTTGCACCTGCACCCGGAACAGGTATCCGCCGATAGCGAATGCTGCTAGAAGAAGCCCAGCGATCCAAAGCCGTTTCACGTCAATCTAGGGAAGCGCAGCCATTGCTTCTGCAACGATTTGGGGGAACACAAGGACCGCCACGACGATGCTGGCAGACACGCCAAAAATGATCAGGCTGGCCGGACTGCGACGGCACTGCCTTTGGCCCCGATACAACTGCACGAGGCCGGCTGCGAGAAGTAGCAGTGAAGAAACAATCAGCAGTGGGCGAAGAGAGTCCAACACAACACTGAGCCCGAGCGCTCCTGCTGCACCGGCGATGCCCAGAGGTAGACAGCACGCCAAAGTGGCAAGGGCACTCACTGCACCTGCAATGGGTGCCAATCGTTCCGCCAGTCTCAATCTAATACCCCAAATTTCTGCGAAGACCTTTCTGCGAAGCCTTTATGGTACCGCTGTCCCCGGTTCTCGCACGGATCAGGCTCGAGGCAACGCGAAGAAAGCCACTCCAGACCAGACGCCGCTTCACGACCGTAGACTAGGACGGAGGACAATAGGTTGCCGACAAGGTTTATCGTATTGCTGCTGGGAACGAGTTCCCTCTGGGCAGCTTCCCCTGGCTATACTCTACCCGACCCGCTGAAGACGGCAGATGGCACAAGCGTCACCGCAGAAGGATGGCGGAAGTATCGCCGGGCCCAGGTGCTCGCGTTGTTTGAGAAGCATGTCTACGGCAGATCCCCCGCCCGCCCGAAACAGATGCGGTTCAAAGTCGTCGAGGAGGACAGGGAGGCTCTTGCCGGGAAAGCTACGCGCCGCGAAGTAGACATCATTGTGGGCGATCGAGGTAAGCCGTTCACGTTTCGGCTGACCCTATATCTTCCTAAATCGGCGAGCAAGCCTGTGCCGGTCTTCCTGTTGTTGAATCATAGAGGGACTGTTTCCAGTCAGGTTGGCAATCCATTCTTCCCAGTGGAACAAATCGTGTCAAGAGGGTATGGTGCTGCTGGGATTACAGCGGGACAACTCGCTCCCGATAACGCCAGGACCTATCGCGATGGTGTGATCGGATTCTACGATGGTGCTGCCGAAGCCTCGCCGGATTCCTGGAAGACGATCGCGGCGTGGGCTTGGGGAGGCCAGCGCGCCATGGACTATCTGCAGACCGACAAAGACGTGGATAGCAGGAGGATTGCTGTCGTAGGCCACTCCCGGGGAGGAAAAGCGGCGCTCTGGTGTGGAGCTCAGGACCTCCGCTTCGCGCTTACGATCAGCAACAACTCCGGGGAAAGCGGCGCGGCGCTCGCTCGACGGCGCAAAGGGGAGTCGCTGAGGCAGATCAACGATGCGTTTCCGCACTGGTTCGCGGAGAATTACAAGGCCTACAACGACCACGAGGACAAGCTTCCGGTGGATCAACACGAGTTAATTTCCCTAATGGCACCTCGTCTGGTCTATGTAGCCAGCGCTGAGACCGATGCGTGGGCCGATCCGGAAGGGGAGTTCCTCTCAGGTGTACACGCGACACCGGTCTATCGCCTGCTGGGTGTAGATGGCCTTGGCGGATCGCAGCAGCCACCGGTCGAGCAGCCAATCCACACGGGACGAATTGGATACCACATTCGAAAGGGTGGGCATGGTCTGACCGGATATGACTGGGATCAGTTTATGACATTTGCCGACCGGCACCTGACCCGGTGGCGCCTGCAGAGAGCGCCAAACCTTTAAAGTCATTCGCTATGTACGAATGCCTCTATCGAGCCTATACTCGTAAGTCAGGATGGCTTCGCTGGTCGGCCGGTCTTTCTGTGGTTACGACATCGTCGAGCAGCTCGGCGCTGGCGGTATGGGCGTTGTTTATCGTGCCCTGGACCGCAAGCTCGACCGCAGCGTTGCGATCAAGGTGCTGCCCCAAACTGCGAGTGAAGCGGGTGCTTTGGCCCGGAGCAGATTTCTCCGCGAAGCCCGATCCGCATCGGCGCTCGACCATCCCAACGTTGGAACGATCTACGGAGCGGAAGCGCTGGAAGACGGCAGTCTGTGTATCGTCATGGCCTGCTACGAAGGTGGAAGCCTTGCTGACCGGCTTCGCCATGGGAAACTGGCGGAGGCCGAGGCAGTTCGAATCGCGACCGGGATTGCCGATGGACTTGCAGCTGCCCATGCATCAGGAATCATTCACCGCGACGTCAAGCCCTCTAACGTCGTGTTCACCAAAGCGGGTTTGGCCAAGGTGGTGGACTTTGGCCTTGCGCGGCGCACGGATGGCTCGGAAACACTAACAGAGTCCCATACCATCGTGGGCACCGCAGCCTACATGTCACCGGAGCAGGCTCGTGGGCTGGAACTGGATGGACGTACCGATGTCTGGTCCCTTGGTGTCGTGTTGTACCAGATGCTTAGCGGGCGGACGCCGTTTGCACGACCTGACGTGGCTGCCCAGTTGTATGCAGTGGTCCATGAAGACCCGCCGCCTCTCGCGGTCAGCTCGCCAGACCTCCTTCGAGCGGTTACCAAAGCGATGGCGAAGAAGCCGGAAGAGCGCTTTACTTCGATGAGCGCGTTTGCGGCAGAACTGCGACGAATCACGGCTGACCGCGCCCACTTAAGCGATCTGGAAACTCAGCCGATCACTCCGTCGGGGTCCGACTTTACGTTACGCCGCCCGCGAACGAGAAAAATTCTCGCAATCGCCGCGTGTCTGACTCTGGCAGTGGCACTTGGAGCAACGGCCCTCAATCCGGCGCTGCGTGAGACGGCAACCTCGTTTTGGCCTCGTGGACCTGTTCAGCACATAACACTCGCCATCATGCCGTTCGGGAGTTCAGAAACCGAACTGACAGGACTGGCAGGAGGGCTCTCGCATGCTGTCAATGCCCGGTTCAGCCAGCTGGACGCATTGCGGGACACGTTCTCTGTGTTGCCTGTCGGCGAGCCCGTAGGACGAAAAACAGCAGACAGCAACGATGCGTTCCGGAGTCTGGGCGCGACTATCGTGATCACCGGAGATCTACGCCGTAAGGACAAGGATCTACTGCGGCTGGAGCTGCAGATCCGGCAAAAATCCGGTGTTGCCCCCGCTAGCATCCAGATAGACGGCAAGAAGCAAGATCCGGCATCTCTCGAAGATCGAGCTATTACCGAGATCGCGAGAGTTCTCGAGATCCGAACCGACTCCCACGTGCTGGACCAATTGCGCCGAAAAGGCCCAGCGGCGGCACATGCCTACGAACCCTATCTCCGGGCGGTGGGCTATCTGGAGCGCCACGACGTGAAGGGCAACCTTGAGCAAGCCATCGAGGACTTCGGGCAGACGTTGCTACTGGATCCAAAGTTTGCGATGGCCCGGGTCGGACTTTCCAGAGCTTCCAGGACTCGCTACCTCAAAGACCGGGATCAGTCTAATCTTCAGCATGCACAGAATTACGCATTGCAGGCGCTTGAACTCGACCCGTCGCTGGCCGAGGCTCATGTCTCACTTGGGCTGGTTTACAAGGAGACTAACCGGCGTGACCTGGCAGTGCTCGAGTTCCAGAAGGCTCTGCAATCGGAGCCTCGGAACATTAATGCCCTAATGGGGATAGCGGATAGCTATGAGGCTCTGGGGCGCCTGTCCGAAGCCGAAGCAACCTACAAGAGAGCGGTCGCTCTGCGTCCACACCTGTGGAATCCCATAAACAATCTGGCTCGCTTCTACATGCGGCAGAAGCAGTATCCCGAGGCAGACCGCGAGTTTCGGCGTGCGTTGGAACTGACTCCCGACAATTCTGGTTTGCACAGCAATCTGGGCGTAGCACTGACGCGGCAACGAAGGCTGCCAGAAGCGGTCCGGGCATTTGAAAGCTCCCTTGCTCTCAACCCGACTTATCCGGCTCTTGTCAACCTCGGAAATCTGCACTACCAGCAACGTAACTTCCGACAAGCAGCCGAAATGTATGGAAAAGCACTGCAGCTGAACAGCAACGATTTTCGCGTCTGGGGAAGCCGAGGACAGGCTTTGCGACATTCCGGTGCGCCAGGGGAGGAGGTCGGGCAAGCGCTGCGACGCGCCATCGACCTCGGACAAAACTCACTGAAGACCGATACGGGGGATACTTACTCTCTGCCACTGCTGAGCGTCTATCACGCGACACTCGGTGAGCGCGCACAGGCCGCCTCATACCTCCAGCGGGCTTTGACGAATGTGAACGTGCCCGCATCTGCATTAGCTTATTGCGCGATCGCCTATGAACTACTGGGCAACCGCGATCGCTCTGTTAAACTAATCCGCCAGGCCCTCGACAGCGGCTACACGTGGGATGAACTCCGGGGCGATGCGGAATTGCAGGGCGTGATTCAAAGTGCGGCGATTCGACCGCCCGGATAAAACCAACACTTCACACTCAGTAGGAGAACTATGGCTATGCCACAAGCTATAAAAATCAAAGACTGCGAACCTGACCCCACGATCCTGACCGTGCACCAGGGGGACATTGTTTACTGGGAATCAAAGGATAACCACGACTATACACTCACCGGGTTCAAGGATCTGTTGTCTAATTCCTCCGGAAAGCCAGTCAAAGAAGTTCAG
>JACMLA010000894.1 GCA_014379815.1 Bryobacteraceae bacterium
CACTATGGCAACGCAAAAACAAACCGACGCGAATCGTCAGAACGCACTCAGAAGCACCGGTTCCCTTACCGAAGACGGCAAAGCGCAAAGCCGTACCAACGTCTTCATACATGGCCTCGCCTGTATGACCATCTTCAAACCCATCCGTCACGAGGATGCGTAGAACTCGCAGCATCCGCCTACAAACGCATCCAGCGCTGGGAAGCGTACGAATCCGCGCTCTTCACGGGCTCTATGGAAAGCAGACAGCAGAAACGCAAGAAGCCCATCAAGGTCAAAAAAAAAACGACGACCTCGGCTGCGGCGAATACCTCAAACGAACCGTAGCCCCGCTGGTCAGCTGGGACTATAACCCAGCAAAAGAAGTGAAACTGGGTTCCTTCGGTCAGATGAACTTATTTGAAGACACTCCGATGCCAGAAGCACCGGAAGGGCCACCAATTTCCATTCCGGAGGCCGCATAAGACAAGAAATCAGGAAGTCAACCAGGGTTGGCGCAACGCAGATCAAAACAAGTCACGCCACAGGTCCAATCGATCTACCCGGTCACCCGATCTGGCTTAGTGAGAAACCACCATCCATCGTGATTGTCTGGCCAATAATCTGTCCCGCTCGCTGGCCGAGAACAGACCGGCAGCCCGATGTCGACGTTTTCATTCTGGCCGTGGTTTATCTCACTTGTTGCGGAGTCGTGTCTAGTCGGCTGGCTATACAACAGCGCGGACCACAGCCTCGCGACCGCGATGCTTTTCCACGTGGCATACAACGTATTCAGCGCCATCGTTGGAGTCCACTCGCACGTTAGCCTAGCGCTTGTCAATATCGTGGTTGTAGTCAGCCTTATATGCCTATACGGTATACAGCTTAGGTTGGATTTAAGACCGGAAAACTAAGTCAAATTCACACAGTTTTTCAGGACGAAATCATGACTGGCCATGATACTCTGTAAGCCTTTATGGCTGATTCCGAGCAACCAGCCACCGCTACTGGGCGTGACGCTGTACTAAGTGACTTGATGCGGCGGATCACGTTGCGTGACCAGAGTGCTCTTACCGCTTTGTATGACGCAACCAGTTCACAGGTGTATGGGCTAGCGTTATCGATTCTTCGCTGCGAGGCAGACGCGGAGGAGGTCACGCTTGACGTGTTTGAGCGTTTGTGGAGAACCGCATCCATTCGGTTCGATCCCGCAAAAGGCTCTGTTCTGGCCCTGATTCTGGTTATGACCCGGAATCTGTCCATCGATCGGCGAAGGGCGAAACTAGCGAGGTCGGCTTAAACGGAATTACCCGAGTTCTGGACCGAGCTCTTTGCGGCGAACTTCCCGGATCCCGAGCAGATCACCTCGCTGGAGCAGATGCGTCAGAGGGTGCGAGCAGCTCTCGATTGCCTCACACCGGAGCAGCGGCAATCCATCGAGTTAGCATTTCTAGAGGGATTCACGCATCAGGAGATTGCTGTACAGCTTGGTCAGCCGATAGGCACCGTGAAGAGCCGCATTCGACTGGCGCTGAGCCGCCTGAGAGACACACTGCGAGGAGCGGACTGAATGTCGCGTTCTCTTCTGGATTCGGACGACCGGGGGCAGAAACTGCTGATTGAAATCGAGGAACAAGCTTCTCTGTACGCCCTTGGCTTGCTCGATGCTCAGACTGCTTCCGCCTTAGATACGTTGGTCAAAGCGGGTTGTCCGCAAGTTGCTGCAGCGTTGGAACGAGCGGGAAGCGCGGTGCTGGCGCTAAGTATCGGAGCGGAACCGGTAGCTCCACCTCAGCAACTCCGAAAGCGCCTCGTTGAGCGGATCGCAGCTTCAGCGACGCCCAATCCAGTCTCAATCCTGAAGTCTGACGCTTTTGACTGGCAGCCTGCCGGTATGCCCGGCGTGTGGGAGGCAATCGTATTTCGTGATACTCGAAACGGTCTCGAGACATCGCTCGTGAAGATGGAACCAGGCAGTCGGGTAACTCCACACAGCCACTCTCAGGTGGAGCAGTGTCTGGTGCTGGAGGGCGATGTTACCTGGGGAGGCGAGCAATGCAAGACTGGTGATTTTCTGGTTGGACCCGGAGGACGCTGGCTGCCTGAGATGTCGACGGTAGGCGGCAACCTTCTTCTCATCGTCGGTTCTCCCGATGCCAAACGTTAGTGCGCCGGAGATGAGGTCTGCAACCTGTCAGTCTCTGGGTTGGGCGGGAGATCGAAAATGCAGGGGATCTCTCAGGTTCTGCAACTCCCGGTAATAGTAGATCGGGGTCGGTCGTCTTTCGCGGAACCGCAACATTTTCAGGAACCCAATCTCTTCTTCGGTAGCATCGCCACTTAAGTTCGTATCCCGGAGGAATTCTTCAAATCCAGGCTCGATTGGTATGGTCTGATGCGGTTCGCGTTCGACGAATTCAAACCGCCGGAGGCTTCCTGGAACAAGCGTTCGATTCAGGACGATTTCCACACCGAATGTTTCCAGATCGATGTCCCAGGATTCGACCAGCGGGTCGAGGAAACACACCCAGTCTTCCACTGACACGTTGAAGACGTCGATCTCGAGGAATTCGAGAATGACGATCCGCATCTGCTTATCGCTCCGGTTGCTGAGCTCCGCCACCTGTCGGAGCCACTCTTCGCTTTCCAACTCCTCTCTGGCGACCGCCTTTGTAACGGCGAGGAGTTTTTGAGTAACGAGCCGTTCCAGTGCCCCAAAGGGCTCCTTCTCAAAAATCCGGCGTATCTCTCCCTGTGTGCCAGCCTCGCACTTGCGAAGGATCAATTCCCGGCAGTTTCGGAACAGGGGTGCTGGGGGCTGCGCTACTCTTTTGGCGAGGTGTTCGCGGCGTTGCAGGTCGGCCAGTCTGGCAAGCTCCCCGCTGGGAAGCCGCAGGAATTTGCTCATTCTGTCGTACAAGTCTGTACGGTCGGGAGCGGGCGGCGCTTTCTTACGGGCGAGCAGTTGTGAGATGTAGGATTCAGTGACCTGAGCAGCGGCGGCCAGATCCTTTTGATCCAGTCTCAGTTCTTTTAACCGCCTCTTGATCACCAGAGGTACATCCACGTGGACTCCTTTTGTTACTTCACTGTAGTAGGTAAAGTTACTTGTTTAGTATGCCATGTAATTGTGTTGACAACCCAAAATACTTAACCTATAGTGGTTAACGACTGATGACTTCTGCTAAAGACCTCAGACCTGTCAGGCCTGAGAACCGAAGCAAGATCCCAACTTCTTCGTTGATGATGGAACGCACTGTCAAACAGCTACAAGGCACCCCGAGTCAGGTCGAGTGGGCACAGTTGATTCGCTCGCGCGTTAGCGAGGAATTCGACAGGACCTTGACGCTGTTCCGAACCGTTGCCCACCGGCAGAGCGCGGGTAAGCGGGACGACACAGAAGCAATCATCAACATTCTCGAAGAAAAACGTA
>JACMLA010000895.1 GCA_014379815.1 Bryobacteraceae bacterium
CTCTCCGAAACCTGGCTCCCGTTTCGGCCGCTCCCGGTACCAGCCCTCGCTG
This sequence comes from Bryobacteraceae bacterium, assembly GCA_014379815.1. The sequence continues at coordinate 53 of JACMLA010000895.1, forward strand.
GAAGGCCCGCGCGATCTCGACTCCGCTCCGCCAGCGGATCCATTGCGCAGTCCTTCGAACATTCCACGTAAGGAGCCACCAGTTGATGAACGGCGGCCGATGCGGCCTGGATAGCGGTTGTAGATCTCGCCGCGTCGTCTGGCGTTGTCCCACGCATCGTAGTGGCCGAGAGTTACGGGCATACCCGATCTACCCTGCAGCAGATGACTCAGGACTAGATATTGCGGAAGCCAATTCCATACGCCGCCGCTCCACGACCCGTAAGCGTTTGACTGACCCGGGGCCGCCATGTATCCAAAGGCCGGCGGCTGGGCCGTGCGCTCTACTTCTGAATCGTACTTGCCGGCAGGTTTGCGCTCAATCACCATACCGATACGCTCATCGGCATCTTCGAAGCGGCCCGAGTTGAACGGCTCCCAGCGTTCTTCCTGTGTCACGGTACCGTTTGCCAGCGTAGCGTCGGGGTGCTTGGTTCGAACCAGCCGGACCTGCTGCCTCTTCCCGTTTTGCTCATCTACACCAAGCAGTAGCTTGTCGGTACTCTCATAGAGTTGACCGGCTAAGGAATTGAGAGACTGCGAACCTTCCTTCACTTCCCGCACGGACTGTGATAACTGATCTGCACCGGTAAACAGTGCCGAGTATTCGCTGCCTACCAGCGTGCCGGCTCGCTGTTTTTCGCGTAGGGCGGTGGTTGCGGCCCAAGCCTCCTCGCCCTGTGTCTTGCGCGCAGTTAGTCCCGAAAGCCGGGTCTCCAGGTCTGTCCGCTTGGCAGGCCATTCAGTGGTTGCTTTTAAGGCAACAGGAGCGGCCGAAGCCACATCAAAGGAGTGCAACTCGTCATACTGCGCCTGCATTGTCTGCAGGTGCTGAGGGAGATCCTGTTTGAACCGCAACCAGCGCTCCGCCTCAGTGCGAATCTCTTTGGAGTCTGCAAGCGCACTGCTCCTCAACCCGTTGACACGTGCTACGCCTGCCACTACTGCATCGCGATCTTCACGCCGATTTACTTCCTTGAATTTTTTCAGCGCCACAAGCTCCGACGCGGCTTTGTCGAATGCAATCTCATCTTGGGCCAGCTTTTGCCGCCATGCGGCGGATCTTTGCTCAAACAAGACCGGCTCGGAGCTGACCGCGTTTGTGATGGCCGCGCGGTTCTGCTGGAATTGACTGCCGCCCGATTCCACGCTAGTGATTGTGGAAGTAATAGACGTTTGCAGTTCGCGCGGCAAGCTGTCAAGGCCCGCCGTCGCCACAAAAGCCATCAGTAAAAGAATAAAGATAGCCACAAGGCCTAAGGTTTTACGGCTCATACAGATGCTCGATACACGGTGATGTCGTCTAGGTTGAGCAAGCGGGCGAGACGAACATCGAATGGTTCGCCCTCCCATTTTTCAATGATCAGCAGGCGAGGTCCGTTGCTTTCGCGGAGAACCCAACGATACAACCCTTCTCCTTCACCGGCCTCGTTTTCGTAGTAGCCCAGCTCGCGGCTGGATACATAATTCCAGTTTGTTCCGTCCCATGGAAGGGTCACAGACGGATCCTGCAGCGAGTCCATTTCGGCGAGCCTATCCTCGGTCAGTCCGATTTCCGGGAGCGTGAGCTTTCTCGGATCCATGATGCCA
>JACMLA010000896.1 GCA_014379815.1 Bryobacteraceae bacterium
AGTTCCTATCTCAATCCTTGGAACATTCGCGGCGATGAACTTCCTCGGCTTCACCATCGACAACTTATCTGCGATGGCTTTGACGCTGTCTGTCGGCTTTGTCGTCGATGACGCCATAGTCGTTCTGGAAAACATCGTCCGCCACCGGGAGATGGGTAAAGGTCGTATGGAAGCCGCGATCGACGGTTCCCGGGAGATCACCTTCACGATTGTCTCCATGACCATTTCACTGGTCGCCGTTTTCATCCCTGTCCTGTTTATGGGCGGAATCGTGGGGCGCCTGTTGCGGGAGTTCGCGGTTGTTATCTCTGTCGCGATCCTCATCTCCGGTGTTGTGTCGCTGAGCTTGACTCCCATGCTGGGCAGCCGCTTTCTGCAACACACTCAGGCGGAGAACCGGAATCGCTTGTTCCAATGGTCAGAGCGTCAGTTTGAGCGTGCCGTCCGTAGCTACGAATGGATGCTCGGTAAAGTCATGCGAGCCCGCCTGCTTACGCTCGTCGTCAACGTAGCACTGGTGGTTGTCACCGGGTGGCTGTTCGTCAAGATCCCGAAAGGCTTCTTCCCTGTGGAAGACACTGGCTTCCTCCAAGCCTCAACAGAAGCCGCCGAAGATACATCGTTCGAGCAAATGAAGGTCTATCAGCAGAAGGTCGCGGCTGTTATCGCGAAGCATCCGGCTGTCGCCGCCTACCAGTCTTCCGCGGGTGGTGGTGGACCGCAGGGCGGGAGTGGCAACACCGGCCGCGTCTTCATAAGGCTGAAAGAACGCAGCGAACGAGAAAAAGCCGAAGTCATCGTGCAGGAGCTACGACGTGATCTGGCGCGCATTCCCGGAGTGAACACATTCCTTCAGATTCCGCCTTCCATCCGCATCGGTGGAGCAGTCAGCAAGAGTCTGTATCAGTTCACGCTTCAGGACACCGATCTCAAGCGCCTCTATGAGTGGGCTCCCAAAGCGGAAGCGCGGATGACGGCGATCCCAGGTTTGCAGGACGTCACGTCCGATCTCCGCATCGCCAGCCCGCAAATCACAGTCGATATCGACCGCGACAAATCTCGCTCCCTTGGGCTGACTGCCGCCGATATTGAAAACGCTTTGTACGGAGCGTACGGCCAACGCCAGATTTCGCAGATCTACAGCACCAGCAACCAGTATTACGTCATTCTGGAGCTGCTGCCGGAGCAGCAACTCGATCCCGCGGCTCTGTCCAAGTTATACGTTCGACCCAGCCGTCCGGCACCTCCAGGTGAAACAAATCCGTCCATCCCCCTGAGCACGGTTGCTTCTCTCAAGACCGGAGTTGCCCCTGTTCAGGTATCTCACTTCGGTCAGCTGCCAGCGGTCACAGTCTCGTTCAATCTGGCCCCTGGAGTCTCGATTGGCGATGCCGTGGACCGTGTCAACGAAGGCATGGGCGAGATCAATCTACCGACCGCGATCACCACAACTTTTCAGGGCACAGCGCAGGAGTTCCAGAACTCGCTTGGGAACACCTGGATCCTACTAGGCGTCGCGATCCTCGTGATCTATCTTGTCCTCGGTATCCTGTATGAGAGCTTCGTACATCCCATAACGATTCTGTCTGGCTTGCCATCGGCAGCTCTTGGTGCCCTGCTCACGCTGATGATGTTCGGCATCGATCTCAACGTCTATGCCATCGTTGGTATCCTGCTCCTGATCGGTATCGTGAAAAAGAACGCCATCATGATGATCGACTTTGCGCTGGAAGCACAGCGGGTGCATGGTAAATCGCCCGACGAAGCGATTTTCGAAGGCGCGGTTCTTCGCTTCCGTCCCATTATGATGACGACGCTGGCAGCTTTGCTCGGAACTCTGCCGATCGCGCTCGGTTTGGGAGCCGGCGCCGATGCCCGTCGCCCTCTTGGACTCGCGGTCGTGGGTGGTCTCATCTTTTCGCAAGTCATTACGCTCTTCCTGACGCCGGTCGCGTATCTCTATCTGGAAGCGCTGCAGAATCGCCTGAATAACTGGCGCGGCAAAAAGCCTGGAAGTCAGCCGAACCCGCCAGCGCCTTTGCAGCAGCCTGTGGAGCAGCCGAGGCCCCGCATGCAGCCTGAGCCGGTCACCCGATAGTGGCCTCGTTCTGGCAAACACTGATTCGCTTTGATCGCGAAAAAGTCACGCCGGAAACTGCTTTTCGCAACACCATTGGAGTTGCAGTACCGCTGCTCGCAGGACATCTTCTGGGGTACGACTCCAGTGGTCTGGTGGCGAGCGCCGGGGCTCTCAACGTTTCTTTCATTGATGGCAGCGACCCCTACGTCCGCCGCGCCGAGCGGATGATTGCGGCCAGCTTTCTCTGCAGTGCCGCAGTTTTCATCGGAGCAACGTTTGGCGGCGATCACGTCCTCCTAACGGCCATCGCGTTGTGCTGGGCATTTGCGGCAGGCTTGCTGGTGGCTGTCGATCAGGCCGCCGCGGACATCGGAACAATCAGCCTGGTTACCCTCGTGGTTTTTGCGGCACATCCGATGCCTGCCGATCAGGCGATCCTGTCAGGCCTCCTCGCCCTGGGAGGCGGTCTCTTTCAGGCAGGCCTTGCCGTCGCGCTCTGGCCCATTCGGCGCTACGAACCCGAACGGCGAGCGCTCGCCAGCTTGTATCGGGGACTGTCCGCAACCGCCTCAACTGCCCTGGATGTCACAGTCGCACCGCTGGTAACAGCACAAATGAACGAAGCGCAGCTGACCCTCGCCGTGATCGCACGCGACCGAAGCATGCAAGCAGAACGTTATCTGATTCTGCTAAGCCAGGCCGAGCGGATCCGGCTCAGCTTGCATCTTTTGCGTCGCCTTCGACTGCGCCTCGAGCGTGAAAAAGCAGACTCGTTAATCCTCGATAATCTCAGCGAGTACTTCCGGCTGACAGCTGAGGAATTGCGCGCAATCGCGGTAGCACTGACAGCCGGATCCCCCGTTACCTCCAACCCGCTCGCACTGGAGAAACTGAACGAGATTGGGAACACGGTTCGCAAGGCGTGCTCCAACTGCGGTGCCGCCGTTACAGCTGCGCTCGATGAAACGATGCATGCTGTCGATGCTCTTGCCGGCCAGCTCCGCTCCGCCCTCGAGCTCGCATCTCATACAACTCCGCAAGGCCATCTGGAATTCCAGCGAAGAGACGCACGCCGCCCGATTCATTTGCGGTTGTTGGGCGCACTACCCACCTTGCGGGCGAATCTCACGCTGCAATCCACCGCCTGCCGTCACGCAATACGCCTCGCAATCTGCATCGCACTGGCTGAGGGACTGGCACGCAGCCTCGGCTGGGAACGCACCTACTGGATTCCAATGACGGCGGCAATCATCCTGAAACCGGATTTCACATCCACATTTTCCAGAGGGGTACTCCGGTTAGCGGGCACGTTTGCAGGTCTGGTGCTGGCGACCGCGCTCTTCTACCTGCTGCCTATTGCGTTTGAAACGGAGTTCGTCCTCATCGTTTTGTTTACCTTCCTGCTCCGCTCTTACGGGCCTGCGAACTATGGCATTTTTGTCACTACTATCAGCGCACTTGTTGTAGCCCTGCTCGCGGTAAACGGGGTAACTCCCGGCGAGACGATTCAGGCGCGCGCGATCAACACTGTTGCAGGGGGACTGCTGGCATTGATTTCGTACGCGGCGTGGCCAACATGGGAACGGAGCCAGGCACCTGAAGTTCTGGCCCGTCTGCTGGATGCTTATCGTGAGTATTTCCATGCGGTTCGCGAAGCGCTGATTCATCCTCACGAGGACCGGGCCTTAGCCCTCGATGCAACCAGACAGTCCGCCCGCGTGGCCCGCACAAATCTGGAAGCTTCTGTAGACCGGATGGCAGCCGAGCCCGCGGTACCGGCCACTGTCACCAGTGCCTGGTCGTCGATGGTCGCGACCACACATCGCCTGATCCACGCATTTATGGCTCTGGAAGCTGCCTTAACCAGGAGCGATATCGTTCCTGCGCGCCCTGCCTTCCGCCGCTTCGGGAACGATGTGGAGATTACCCTGCATTCGCTGTCCTCCGCATTGCGAGGTTCCGTTTTGCATCCGTCAGATCTTCCTGACCTTCGCGAGGATCACCACCAGCTCCTCGAGTCCGGTGATAATCTTACCGAGCGCTACGCCCTGGTCAACATAGAATCCGATCGCATCACCAACAGTCTCGATACTCTCGCTTTGCAAATCTTCCAGTTGCGTTCTCCGCAAGCTGTCAAAGGCGAGGCGCTCACAGCAAGGAATGCCTGAGCGTTGCATTGCTCCTTCCGTCAGTGGTACGTTTCCTCTGTGAGTCATCCAACCAGAGCGCTACTCGCCATTTGCTTGTTCGTTTTTTCCGCTATGAGCCAGAACATGAAACCTGCGGCTGCAGGACTACCAC
>JACMLA010000897.1 GCA_014379815.1 Bryobacteraceae bacterium
CCCCGATTTCGGCGGGAACGCCGGTGCCTCCGATGTAAAGGGTTCTGTCCAGCCCGTCGTACTGAAAGCCCAAATGCAAACTTGCGGTGCTGACGCTTACATTTCAGAACGGGCCAGTAGGCGCCCGCGCAAACGATTAGCAACAGCCAGGCTTGCCAGCACCGCCGCAACGATCAACAGACTTCCGGGTTCTGGCACGCTCTGAAAACTTATGTTGTCGATTACGCCGTCTCCCTCAAATTGTGCCAGGTTGGCAATTGTAATTTTGCGCGCGATACAGGAGTCCACTGTACGTGAACCTTCCCTGATTGCGCCGACTTGCAGTTACGTAAACACCCACCAGGTCAGTGGTGCTGATCAAGTCACCCGAGGCGCCGAACAACTCCAACGTGGAGCCGCGAAGATATATGTTTTGGATAGCAAAGTCAAAGCTGAGAGAGTTAACGGGCCCGTCCTGGAACAGCATCGTCAGTGTCGCGAGCCGGTCGGCTATCGAGATGTTACCGTTCAGGAGGAGCACGTGGCCAGTCAAGTTGAAGTCGGTAAGATCCCAGATGCCATAATCAAGGATTATGGCCGGGTCGCTCTCCATGATTACGTAAGCGTCAGGAGGCTCAAGGCTTAGGGTCACGGCCGGTGTGTATTCGAAGCGGACGCCTTCGAGGACGCGACCGTTTATGGTCGAGTACGGCTCCAGACTCTCAAAGTCTATGAAGCCGGCGACTGCTGGAACCGCAGTACCTAAAACTAAACTGGTCACCAGAATTTGCAACGCTTTATTCATACTGAACTCCTCGGAAAAATCGAAGAGGCGGGCAACTCATTGTACACGTTCACGTTCAAAGTGGAAACTCAATACCCTGAGCAAGGGGAAGTTCGGTGGACCAGTTGATAGTCACGGTCTGCCGGCGCATGTAGGCTTTCCACGAATCGCTGCCGGACTCGCGGCCCCCACCAGTATCCTTCTCACCTCCAAAAGCGCCCCCGATTTCGGCTCCGCTGGTCCCGATATTGACGTTGGCGATTCCGCAGTCGCTCCCTCGGGAACTGAGGAACGTTTCGGCGCTGCGCATGCTGTCCGTGAAAATGGCGGACGATAGACCTTGCGGCACATCGTTGTGCCAGCCGATCACCTCTTCCAGATCCTCGAATTCAATCAGGTAGAGAATCGGTGCGAAGATTTCTTCCTGGATGACCGGCATGGTGTGTCTTGCGCGAACAAGGCACGGCTCCACATAATTGCCGCCCAGCGGTTTACCACCGTACAGAACTTCGCCACCCTCTTCGACGATTCGCGCAAGACCTGCCTGCATTCGCTCCACCGCGCCGTGATTGATCAGAGGTCCAATCAGCGTGTCTGGTGCAAGAGGCGAGCCAATGCGGACCTGCTTCCATGCGGCGATCAGACGCTCCGTCATTTTGCCGGCGATGTTCTTATGCAGGAACAGTCGACGAGTGGATGTACACCTCTGACCGGCGGTGCCGACGGCTCCGAAGAGGGTCGCCCGAAGCACCATATCGAGGTTGGCATCCTCCATTACGATCAGCCCGTTGTTGCCACCAAGTTCGAGCAAAGTGCGGCCTAAGCGCTTGCCCACAACTTCTGCCACACGACGGCCCATCCCGGTCGAGCCCGTAGCGCTGATCAGCGGAATGCGGCGGTCGCTGAGCATCGTCTCGCCAATTGTGGCCACATCGCCGATGACGAGATTGAAGACACCTGGCCACCCGTGTCGTTCGAGAACAGCGTTGCAGATGTTTTGAACGGCGATCGCAGTGAGAGGCGTTTCCGGCGAGGGCTTCCAGACAACAGTGTCCCCGCAGACCGCCGCAAGCAGCGCGTTCCATGCCCAGACAGCGACGGGGAAGTTGAACGCGCTAATCACACCGACGACGCCCAGAGGGTGCCATTGCTCATACATGCGGTGGATGGGACGCTCGCTATGCATGGTCAGGCCGTACAACTGGCGCGACAGGCCCACCGCAAAGTCGGCAATGTCGATCATCTCCTGCACTTCGCCAAGACCTTCCTGCAGAATCTTGCCCATCTCAATCGAGACCAGCGCGCCCAGTTCCGCTTTGTGCCGTCTCAGTTCCTCGCCAATTTCCCGGACAATCGCACCACGCTGAGGAGCGGGATGCATGCGCCAGCGCAGGAAGGTTTCGTGAGCACTCGCGACAATGGCGTCGTAGTCTTCCACTCGAGCCATTCGCAGCTTGCCAATAGGTGTGCCATCACTGGGGTCCAAGGACACCAGAAGGTCGCCGGTCGTTTCCAGCCACTGCAGTCCGCAGGCTCCGGAGTTCTCATCTTTAATCCCAAGACGCCGTAGCGTCTCCTCACGTAGGCTCACTTCTGCGATAGCCATGAAAATCCCTCCGTACCGGTCGCGAATCTGCGCCCATGCGCCTGGGTCACTGCTGCAAGTTGCTCCACGATTGTAGATTGCCAGGTAGCGTCAAAATAGCTCAGGTGCCCGTGGTGACTGGCGATGCGGAAAGCGGCGGACCGGGTCGTGGCTCCAGTCTGTCGGTTGCTGCGGGTATGAAAAGGATCAGCGATGAGATCTTCTTTGCTGGCATCCAGAGCCTGTAGCCCGAGCACTTCGGGAGTGCAGGGCAGCAGCGGAGCCAGCGTAATAAACGTTCGGATGCTCCCCACCGTTAGCCGGCGAACCGCGTCCAGACGCAAATCGTTGGGCTCACACAAAGGCTCGTAGATGCGGCGAATGTCGTCACGATCGGTCGTGACGGAGAAGCTGACGCGGACATCGGTGCGGGTCCCAAGACGCTGGAGCCGTTCCAGATCGCGCAGGATCAACGGAGCCCGGGTCTGAAACACGATGCGTTGCGGTGGTGCCTCGATCAGGGCATCCAGTACCGAGGGCATTAGAGGATCGATCTGCTCGGCAGGCTGCCATGGATCGACAAGAGGCGAACAGTAGATAATCTCGCTGCCTCGCATGGTGCGGCGAATGAGATCCGGCGCGTTCCGTTTAAAGGTGGTGCCCTCACCCCAGTGCTCCCAGTCCTCCCGGTGCAGACCCGCGTAAATCCTCATCGTAGGCACATAACAGTAGGAGCAACCGTACGTGCAGTTCCGCGCTGGACTCAGCGAGTGAGTAAATCCAGCCTGCGCGATGAAACCGGAGGTTTGGCTAAGAATGGAACGGGCTTCGGTGTTCTTGATAACGTGCGGCACTACTACAGCGCGACTACTGGTTCGCCCGACTTTTTGTAATGTATGAAGGCGTGTAGCCTTCCCATTCCCAGGGGGTCACGGTGTTCCCCAGAATCGTTTCCATAAGAGGCCGAAACGTTACCTCGGCGTTGTCGCTGTTGGTGAGCAGAATCATGCAAGCCTGTCTGCGTTCGAAGCAAATCATGTAGTCCTGAGCACCATCGCCGTGCCCTTCCTTAAAGAAGGCGGGGCCAAATTTCGTACGCGTCAGCAGTCCCCATCCAACTCCATAGGCGAGTCCAACACCCGGCGCCTCGGTACCCTCAGGCTCGTTCCTATCGACAGCAAACTGATGCAGCGAGTTGATCCGGATGAAAGGAGCCAGCATCGCTTTTCTTGTGGCCGGCTTGATGATCTTGCCTTCGAAAAGCGCGGATGCGAACCGGGCCAGGTCTTCCGCGCTGGTAGTCATGGAGCCCGCTGCACGGGATGGAAAGCGTTTGGTCTGGGAGATGAAACGCTCATTGGCATCGTAGCGATCTGCCACGTCTTCTGCGAACTCGGCCTTATAGATCATGCCCGTACGTGTCATTTGCAGAGGCGTGAAGAACGCCTCCTGCATGAGTTCCTGCAAAGGTTTACCCTGCTGTTGCTCGACAAGGAACTGTACCAGGTTAATACCCTCGCCGGAGTACCCATACTTTGATCCGGGCTTGAAGTGAAGATGCATCTTCTTGTCGGGCTCAAGGAACGCGAAGTTAAGGAGCCCGGATGTATGGGCGAGTAGCATTCGCGGAGTTACCTCCGGCCACCCTGATTCCTGGACAATTGCGGACGCGGTCTCCCGATAAGGCTGGTACGTGTTCAGCGGATTCGGCAACTGCTGGGCGACCGGCGTATCGAGGCGAAACTTGCCGCGCTCCACCAATTGCATGACATAGGTTCCAAAGACGGCTTTAGTAATAGAAGCTGCCCACGTAGTGGTCTCGCGAGTCATTGGCAGGGCGGGCTCGCGGCGGCGCAAGCCAAACGCTTCACTCCACACAAGTCGCCCGCGATCCAGTACAGCGATTTGTGCGCCAGTTACATGAGCTGCTTCCAGAGTCTTTGCAGCGAACGCTTTCGCTTCCGATTGCGTGATCTTTGAGCCGTCTAACCGGCGAATGGCCGCACCTGAATCCCGGTCGGCGCCGGAAGCAGAGAAAGAAATTGGCAACAAGACGACTACCAGTAGAGCAGCGATTTTCAGATGGATCTCCACTATTTCCGCAGTCGTCAGTATAACTGGAAGTACGCAACATCGCAGATTTCTCGTACATTTAGTTACTCAGGTTACAAAGTGCCGCGTGTTACACTCCTCGCTTCATGAAGCGTCTCGCTGTTGTTGGTACCGGATACGTTGGCCTTGTCAGTGGCGCAATGTTTGCCTCGGTCGGAAATCAGGTCGTCTGCGTTGATAAAGATCCCGCGATTGTGTCGGCCCTGGAGGCGGGTAATTGCACGATTCATGAGCCCGGCTTAGACGAAATTCTGCGCACTACGGTTGCGGACGGAACGCTGAAGTTTACCAGCAGCATCGCGGACGCGGTAGACGGAGCGGATGCGACCCTGATTGCCGTAGGAACTCCATCGCTGCAGTCCGGCGCTTACGATTTCCGGTATGTGGAATCAGCCACACAGGAAGTCGGACGGGCTTTGCGCGCATTCGGACCCCAGGCTCGCTCCCCACACTTTGTCGTGTTGAAGAGCACAATTACGCCTGACATTTACACCCGCGTTCAGGCCATTTTGAACGAAGAACTCCTTGGATCGGGAGTCGAATTCGATGTGGTTTCAAATCCTGAATTTCTGGCTGAGGGTACCGCGGTCCGGGATTTTAGCCAGCCGAGCCGCATAATTGTCGGTACAGTCTCCGCAGCAGCCCAGCAGTTTATGGAAGCGCTGTACAGCCCTTTCACAAGGCGCAAGCCGGGTCTATTGCAAGTTACCGATCCCAAGTCGGCCATAGTGGCAAAGCTGGCGGCCAATAGTTTTCTGGCGTGTCGTGTGGCCCTGATGAATGAGCTGGCACGTTACTGCGACGCAGTGGGTGCGGACATCGAACTGGTTCGCGCCGGACTGGCAACCGATCCGCGGATTGGTCACCTCTTCCTCTACGCCGGCCCCGGATACGGTGGCAGTTGCTTTGGAAAGGATATCCGCGCGCTCCGCGAAAGTGCTCGCGAACATGGAACCGAGCTCAGTCTGGTTCCGGCTATCGAAAACTCGAATAACCTCCAGAAACTTCTGCTGCCTCAAAAGGTCGAGAGGCACTTCGGCTCTGTTGCCGGAAAGACGATCGCAGTGTGGGGCATCGCTTTCAAGGCACGCACTGACGATATTCGTGAGTCGCCTGCGATTGACTGCATCGACTCCCTGCTGGCTCGGGGTGCGAGGATTCAGGCTCATGATCCCGAGGCTCAGTCTCGGGCACGCGACCTCTACGGGGACCGCATCACACTCTTTGACAACAAATATGACGCCGTGCGTGGCGCCAGCGCGCTTGTGATCATGACCGAGTGGGACGCGTACAAGAGTCCTGACTACGACGAACTGCGGAGACTACTTCTGGACCGTGTGTTGTTCGACGGTCGCAACATTCTGGACCCCGCGGAAGTGCAGGCGGCGGGGCTGGCCTATATCGGCATGGGTCGACGCGGGAAAGAGCAGACCGGCCTTCACGCCCGCGCGATCTAGCAGATCCACTCGTATCACCAGGCCATAACTTTCCTAAGCTGTCAAGCAGACAGTAATACCTTGCCGTCGAGGGTGCTAGCAAGTTACGAGGTGAAACTTACCTGGTCAGCTCAGGAAACTGCTTTCGGAGCTGGGCTACTTTGGGAGCGTCGTTCACCACGATGTAGGGTTCGTTCGGGTGCTGCTTCAGATAGTTCTGGTGGTA
>JACMLA010000898.1 GCA_014379815.1 Bryobacteraceae bacterium
CGGGTGGAAAGCGGAGAAATGCGGTTTGCGGGAATCCGGTTGTCGGGAAACGGTGTACCTGGATCGATGACCACGTTGCTCTGAACAACGCGCGTGAAAGGATCTCTGATTAGCGTTGTCAGATTAGAAAAGTCGCCCGCCCTCTGCATGGCATTCGGAACGTTTCCGGTAGAAGTCAGGGCCTTGCGTTCGCGTAGTCCTTCATAAGAGAAGAGCCAGAACAAACGGCTTTTCACAATCGGTCCGCTGGCTGTCACTCCAAACTGGTTGCGCTTGAAGGGCGGAATCGCCCGGTCTCCTCGGTCAAAATAGTTCTTCGCATCGAGAGCTGAGTTCCGGAGAAATTCAAAGACCGCTCCGTGAATCTGGTTGCTTCCGCTTTTCGTGGATACGTTGATCTGTGCGATGCCACGACCGTATTCGGCCTGGAACAAACCGCTTTCGACTTTGAACTCCTGAAGCGCATCGATCGACGGCAGCATGAGGTAGGTGTTGAAATTTGGATCTGTATTCTCAACTCCGTCCAGCGTGTAGTGATTGAAGTGAACACGTTGTCCTGCCACATTCAAAGCGAATGAATTCCGCGAGCCTCCCATACGCTGCTGCCCCTGGGAAGACGCTGGACCATAGGTCGTGGCGCCCGGCGCGAGTGAGGCGAGCTGGAGGTAATTCCTGCCATTCAGCGGAAGATCCACAATCCGCTTGTTCTCGATCACAGTGCCGAGTTCGGTAGTTTCGGATTGCAGTATCGGAGCCTGCGCAGCCACTTGCACGGTCTCAGAGACATTGCCGATCTGAACGGTAAGGTCTACACGGGCAACCTGGCCCACCTGCAGTTCCAGACCTTGCCGAATCTGTTTGGGAAATCCTTTGGCGTCGACTTCAAGGTTATACACGCCGGGGGGCAGCGCCGGCAGGGCGTACAGACCGTCATCATCGGTTGTGGTGGTTCGCCGGACGTTGGTCGCCGGATTGACTGCTGAGATTTCAGCGCCGGAAATAACAGCGCCGGAAGGGTCAGTGACTGTACCGTTGATTTGACCGGTCGGAGCCTGGGCGTAAGCTATTGCAGCCAGGGCGAGCGTGGTCACAACTGTTGTGATTCGCATTCGGGGCCCTCCTCATGAGACCTTTGACCGGAGACTCTATCACAGGGGCATGGGCTATCGCTCATGCGGACCGCGTAAGTGCGATATCTTCATACGAGGGAAAATATGAGTCTTTCACTGACCATTCGAAAGTCCGGTGAGGTAACGGTTGTGGATGCTTCCGGGCGAATCACGCTCGGCGAAGCTACAGGCGCACTTCGTGAGACGGTACAAACAGAAGCTGAGAAGAACACCAAGATTCTGCTGAATCTGGCAGACGTCAGCTACATCGACAGCGCCGGACTGGGCGAAATGCTCGGGTCCTACACCAGCGTTCGCAACCGGGGCGGAGACCTGAAGCTTCTGAACGTACAAAAGAAGATCCATGATTTGCTTCAGATTACGCGTCTGTATACCATTTTCGAGACTTTCGAGGATGAGGCTACCGCAATTGCCAGCTACAGTAAATCGGCTTCGGCGTAGACGGACTTCGTCCAGGGCCCTTCTGATTGGGTCCTTGCTTGCGGCGACAATCTGCTGCGCCATGTCAGCTGCATCTCTGGAAGACTACGTTGAGCATGGCTACGCAAAGTCCGGCGACGTAAAGATCCACTATGCAGCGATCGGGAAAGGGCCTCTGGTCGTGATGATCCATGGCTTCCCCGACTACTGGTATACATGGCGCAAGCAGATGCAGCCACTCGCTGCCGCCGGCTTTCGCGTCGCTGCGATGGACCTGCGGGGCTACAACCTGTCTGATAAGCCAAAGGGTATCGAAAGCTACGACATGAAGCTGCTTGTCTCGGATGTATTGGCAGTGATCCGGAGCAACGGCGCCAGTCAGGCTGTTGTCGTAGGACATGACTGGGGCGGTGCCATTGCGTGGAATGTAGCGATGTTTGCGCCTGACGCAGTGGAACGGCTCATCATCCTGAATCTGCCTCATCCACGCGGTCTTGCCCGTGAGCTGGCAAGTAATCCGGAGCAGCAAAAGAACAGCGGCTATGCACGGGAATTCCAGAAGCCGGATTCCCACAAGGCGCTTACGGCAGAGGGTCTGGCAGGCTGGGTCACTGACGCGGAAGCCAAGCCGAAATACGTCGAGGCATTTGGCCGCTCAGACTTCGAAGCGATGATGAATTTCTATAAGCGAAACTATCCGCGCTCCGACGGGAACGCCTCCCTCAGTATTGCTCCCGCTATGCCGAAGGTAAAAGCTCCGGTTCTGATGATTCACGGTCTCAAGGACAAAGCTTTGATGGCACCCGCGTTGAACAACACGTGGGAGTGGCTGGAGCAGGATTTAACGCTGGTGACGATCCCCAACGCCGAGCATTTCGTACAGCAGGATGCTGCGGATCTTGTCACAAAGTCTATGTTGATGTGGCTTCGGCGATAGCTGCGGGTTCCGCCCGCCGCAACGGCTGCTTCTTCCAGTACGTCAGCGAACGCCAGGCCCATTCGATGGGACCGAATCTGTAGTGACGAAGCCAGATCGGGCTCACGATTAACGACACCAGCCAGCACAGGAGAACGACGCCGTAAACCTGGTACCGCTCCATGGTTCCGTACAGCTTCAGACCGTAACCAGTGAAGATCATGCTGCAAAGGATCGAGTGCAGAATGTAGTTGCTCAAAGCGGTTTGCCCCACGGCGCCCAGCTTTGTCGTGAGCCAGTCCCACGACCGGCTTCTGCACAGCAGCACAATCAATGCGAGATGGCCCAACGCGACACTGAAGCGGCCGAGGTCATAGGTTGTGGCAAACGTAGTCTGCTGCACGGGATCGAAGTTGGACTGAATGATGGCCCAGGCGGTCCACGAGTTTAGCGGGATTCCAATTCCATAACCGATCAGGGCGAGCTTCCAGTAGAGGCTGGCAGGCTTGTCCCCGCGGAGCCAGCCGAGTTTGAACAATCCCATCCCGAGGAACATCATGCTCCAGATATCCCAGTTCTCGGGCGAGTAGTACGCCGTTTCATGGAAGTCACTCACTTGTTGGGCACGAGCTTTGATGACCTCGCCGGGGTTGCCTCGCCACTCCTTCGCGTCTTTTTGCAGTTGCTCTGCTGTTGGCTTGTGATATTTCAGCCACTCGTCATACTCTTTTTTCTCCTCTTGTTGCTCTTCGGTCAGCTTCTTGCCGGACTTCTCGGCTGCAGTCGCAGCTCTGCCTTTTTCCAGCGTTTCCTTTGTCTCGTCAGCCTGGGCCATATAGGCGAGCGAAGTACCTGCCAGGAAGAGGCTGCCGATAATCAACAGACCACGGGCCGACATGTTGCGAAAGGGGAAAAGGATCAACGCGCAGAGTGCGTAGGGGTATAGAATTTCGCCCAGCCAGAGCAGATACGCGTGGGCGATTCCAAAGAGGATCAGCCAGAGATGACGGCGGTAGAAGATGTCGGCGGCCTTACCGGTCTTTTCCAGTCGCGACGTAAGCAGCACGATGCTGGCGCCGAAGATCAGCGAAAACAGGCAGCGCATCTTGCCTTCAGCGACAACGTGCAGGATTGCCCACACCATCAGATTTAGACCTGTGGCACCCCCGGTGACGGTCGGATTGTCGTAAGCGCCGCCATACATTGAGAACGGGATGATGTTCATCAGCAAGATGCCGAGCAGCGCGAATCCGCGTACCGCGTCCAATGCGGTAATACGTTCGGCTTGCGAAACAGGGGCGGAGTCAACAGGACGCGCGGACGGTGATCCCGCGCTGAGTTCCATGGTTTCCATAGGGGGTCTGCCGGTCTCGTCAGTATACTGCGTGGAACGAGTGGAACAGAGCTCATCGCGGTATGATGAAAGTTGAGTTAAGCGGCGCTGGCGGCGTCCCCTTTACGTTTCGTGAACACAAAAAGTACACCTTCACACCCAGGTCTGTTTCTGGGTTTTGGCTTCTCGTTTCCAGACCTGTATGACCGGAAAGCGCTGCATCGCCTGGATGCCGAATTCCTGCAATGGCTAACGGATCGGAATGCGAGTCTGAGTAGCAACCTGCAGACTGCCCGGCAGTCGCCGGAATCGCTGAACGCAAAGCAGAGTTCCGATTTAATTCTCGAAGTCGGGCCTTACCTCGAAGACTTTATTGCTGAGCTTTTTGGCATCACAGCCGAGCTGCGTCAGTTGCAGGAACAGCACTCGCGGCTGGCTCCGCTTTTCTCTGTCAAGCGACGCTTCGTTTTTAAGAAAGCTGCTAGTGGAATGACACCCGAAAAGGCCGAAACCATCGATGGTGTGGCCCTGGGTGACCGGCTGGCGACTGCGTTCGGCGTTCCGGTGACCGAGGCTAGCTATAGCCATCACGTGTTCGAGTGGCTGGAGGATGAAGCCAAACATAGTGAAGAGCTTCGGGTTGCGGCTGAGTACGCGGCATGGGCGGCGTTTTCGCAGGAAGGCAAGCGACGCCACAGCGCTGACGTTCTGTTCCGGCTGCCTCACAAACTGGATCCTCTGCACCTGGTACATACCGAAGCCACGAAGGTCGGTGCCGCCGATGCCTTTCGTTTGCATCCGTCGCACTGGCGTAACCGCGACAACTTCGAGCTGACCGATGAGGGAGCGGACCTGCGCGGCGCTCTCGACCAGGCGCACTATTGCATCAAATGCCACAACCAGGGCAAAGACTCCTGCTCCACGGGTCTCCGGGAACGCACTGGTGAGTTTAAGCGCAGCTATTTTGGCGTAACGCTAAACGGATGTCCTCTGGAAGAGAAGATTTCCGAGATGCATGTAGCCAAGCAGAATGGCAATGCTTTGGCGGCATTGGCGATTGTCACGATCGACAATCCTATGGCGGCAGGAACGGGCCACCGTATTTGTAATGACTGCATGAAGGCCTGCATTTACCAGAAGCAGGATCCTGTCGACATTCCCCAGGTAGAGACGCGAACGCTGAAAGATGTTCTGGAACTGCCGTGGGGCTTTGAGATCTACAGTCTGCTGACGCGCTGGAATCCTCTGAACCTGAATAGACCGGTTCCGCGACTGCAAACCGGGTACAAGGTTCTGGTGGTCGGTCTGGGACCTGCTGGGTTTACGCTCGCGCACCACCTGATGAATGACGGCCATGATGTGGTCGGAATCGACGGCCTGAAGATCGAACCACTGGTGGCAGAACTGTCCGGTGTCACGCCATTTGGCGAACGGGTTCCCTTCCAGCCCGTGTACGACGTCCACGACATCTACGAGTCGCTAAACGACCGCGTTATGGCGGGTTTCGGCGGGGTTGCAGAGTACGGCATCACGGTCCGCTGGAACAAGAACTTCCTGAAAGTGATTCGCTTGCTTCTGGAACGCCGGAAAGAGTTCGCTATGTACGGCGGCGTTCGCTTCGGCGGAACCATGACACTGGACAGCGCATTCGAGCTTGGGTTCGATCATGTTTCGCTTTGCATGGGAGCCGGCAGGCCGACCGTGATTCCTATGAAGAACGGTCTCGCCCGGGGAGTCCGGCAGGCTTCCGACTTCCTGATGGGATTGCAGCTCTCCGGTGCTGCCCGAACCGACTCCCTTGCGAATCTCCAGGTACGTTTGCCGATCGTGGTGATCGGCGGCGGACTCACCGCGATCGACACGTCCACCGAGTCCCTTGCGTACTATCTTGTGCAGGTTGAGAAATTTTTCGAGCGATACGAGGCTCTGGTATCCGAGCAGGGCGAGGCCTCCGTTCGCACAGGCTGGACTGCGGAGGAGCGGGAAACCGCTGAAGAATTCATACTGCACGCCAAAGCCATTCGAGCCGAACGGCAACAGGCGCGACAGGATGGCCGGGAGCCCCGGATCATCGAGCTCTTGAACTCATGGGGTGGGTCCACG
Organism: Bryobacteraceae bacterium; assembly: GCA_014379815.1. The sequence goes on from JACMLA010000898.1 coordinate 5,903, forward strand.
GTGGCCTATCGCCGGCGCCTGATCGATTCGCCAAGCTATACGCTGAACCACGAGGAGATCGCGAAAGCGTTTGAAGAAGGCGTCCGGTTCGCGGAGTGTTTGTCACCTGAAGAAGTCGAGATCGATTCTTACGGCCACGCAAAAGCCATCCGTCTTTCCAGACACTCCTTTAACGCAGATTCCAACACTTTCCAATCGACCGGAGATTTCGTAACGCTGCCGGCGCGCACGATCCTGGTTGCTGCCGGAACCCAGCCAAATACAGTGCTGGCACGGGAAGACGGCGATAACGTCGTGCTCGACGGGAAGTACTTCCGGGCACTGGATGAAGATGGAAATCCGGTTCGTCCGGAGAAAGTAGCCAAACCCGCAAAGGTCCAGGTCCTGATGTCTCTGCGCCCGAATAGCAAGGCCGTCAGTTTCTTTGGCGACCTGCATCCTTCGTTTTCGGGCAACGTCGTCAAAGCCATGGGCGGTGCCAAGCAGGGCTACCCGGTTGTGACCCGGACACTGGCGAAAGCTGCGCCATCCCCGATTACTCCTGAGGACTTGGTTACGAAACTGAACGATGAGTTGCGTGCCGTGGTTCACGATGTGGTGCGGTTGACCCCGAACATTATTGAGGTCGTAGTCAGGGCTCCAATGGCAGCGCGCGCGTTTGAGCCAGGGCAG
>JACMLA010000899.1 GCA_014379815.1 Bryobacteraceae bacterium
CCCGTATGATCATGCTCGGACTGGAATGCACAGGCGAGGTTCCGTTTCGCCAGGTCTATCTTCACGGCATGGTCCGCGACGCCGAAGGTCAGAAGATGTCCAAGACCAAAGGCAATGTCATCGATCCTCTGGAAGTTACCGAAAAGTACGGGACCGACGCGGTACGCATGGCCATCCTGATGGGCGCGGCACCAGGCACGGACATCACAATTGGCCCGGATCGCATTGAGAGCGCCCGGGCGTTTGCCAACAAAATCTGGAACGCGTCACGCTTGATCTTCATGAGGATGGAAGCGTCACAGGTTGACCAGTGGCTACCCCGCGAAGTCGATTGCTGTTTGCCGATTGCTGTCGAAGAAAGCCTCGAGATTCCTCTCGAAGACCGCTGGATTTTTAGTCGCCTGAACCGGTGCGCCGAATCCGTCAACCGGTCCGTCGAGCAGTACCGCTTTCACGAGGTGGCACAAACGCTATGGGCATTCTTCTGGCACGAGTTCTGTGACTGGTATCTCGAACTGAAGAAGCTGCGGCTGCGGGACGAATCCGGGCTCAATTCAGACTGGCGAAACCTCCTGACGGTCTATGAAATGGCGCTTAGACTGCTGCATCCGGTGATGCCGTTCCTTACCGAAGAGCTATGGCAAAGGCTGGCTTCGGGGTGTGAGGATCGGCCCGAGTCGATCGCCCTCGCGCACTATCCGCAATACAATCCGAATGCAGCGGCCCCTGACGCGGAATATGAAATGAGCATCCTGCAGGCTGTTATCTCAGCAGCCCGCGAGGTTCGCGCGGATCTCAAGCTCGATCCCAAGGCAACTATTGACGCTGTGCTGGTTGCTCGCGAGGCAGCCCGCAACGTGGCTCTCCAGCAGACTCTGGCTATTGAAAAGCTTGGAGGCTTGCGACTGTCCGTAGTCGCGTCCAGTGATAACATCCCAGGAGTAAAACGTTCTACGCCGGCATTCGACCTGATCATCCAGGTATCGGCAGAACAAGCGGCTGCTCACCGGTCACGCGGGTTGAAGGAGATCGCAAATCTGGAGAAGTTGATCGCCAATTCGGAGCGACAACTAGGTGACGAGACGTTTATGGGTCGCGCTCCTGCCCATGTTGTCGATACGATCCGGCAGAAGCTGGGAGAGTATGGAGCGCAACTGGTGAAGCTTCGCGAGTCACTCCAGTGAGCTGGGACCATGCAGAAATCCGCGACCTGATTGCTCTCGCCCTGCGCGAAGACATCGGCACCGGCGACATCACAACAACCACGTGCATTTCCCCGGAGCGTCTGGCCGAGGGCCGGTTCGTGGCGAGGGAAGATATCGTACTTGCCGGAATCGAATTGCTGCCATTCATTTATCAGGCCCGGGGCGGAGTGGCCAATCTGGAGTTGCTGCACCCCAGCGGGACCAGCGTCACCAGCGGGACTCCCCTGGCTACGGTAAGCGGGCGGGCACAGACGCTGCTGGAATGCGAACGCACCACTTTGAATTTTCTCCAGCGCCTCAGCGGTGTGGCTACACTGGCGAGAAAGTACGCAGACGCTGTTTCTCACACTACCTGTCGCGTACTGGACACCCGCAAGACTACGCCTGGATTCCGCCGTCTCGAAAAGCTGGCTGCCGCTTCAGGAGGTGTCACCAACCATCGCATGGGTCTGTGGGACGCCGTATTGATCAAGAACAATCACATCACCGCCGCTGGTGGCGTAACTGCCGTGCTCCAGCGATTCGCAGATTCTACCCTGCCCGTTGAGATCGAAGTTCGCACACGCCAGGAACTCGACGAAGCTCTTCAGGCCGGAGCGAAAACGCTCCTGCTCGACAATCTGACCCCTGAGGAAGCGCGTAACTGGATCGCCTTTATTGCTGGACGCGCGAGTGTCGAACTGTCCGGCAATATCACACTCGAGACCGTGGCGAGCTATGCGGAGACTGGCGCCGACTTCGTTTCCAGCGGTGCGATCACTCACCAGGCGCAGTCCGTGGACATCAACTTCCGTATCGAACTCCAGTAAGCCCGAAATGCCTGTTATCCACCGGTTCGACACCATCGATTCCACGATGACGCGTGCTGCCGAACTTGCCGCCGGCGGTGCTCCGAATGGGACCGTAGTCGTCGCGAAGGAGCAAACTGCGGGTCAGGGACGCTTTGGAAGAACGTGGTACTCCGCACCAGATGCGGGGCTCTATATGACGCAGATTCTCCGGCCTTCGATAGATCCTGCACGCCTGCCCCTGATCACACTGGCGCTCGGCCTCGCGACCGCTGAAGCAATCGTTGAAAAGACCGGTATTGCCGTAGATCTTCGCTGGCCCAACGACGTATTGATCGGTGTACGGAAGTGCTCCGGGATTCTGGCACAACTATGCGATGGCGTTCTCCTTGCCGGCATCGGTATCAACGTAAATCAAACCGGGTTTCCTCCTGAACTTGAGTCAACTGCCACCAGCCTCCGGCTTGCGTCGGGCCGGGAGCATGACATAGACGAACTCCTCACTACTCTTCTCGGCACGATACACACTCAACTAGAGACTTTTTTTACACAAGGTCCGGATCCGGTCCTGCAGGCGTTTGTCCAGAGTTCTTCCTATGTTCGAGGCCGACGCGTGATTGTCGATTCCGGTCCGATCCCGGAGCGGGGCACAACCGAGGGACTCGATGAACACGGATTTCTTCTCCTGCGACGCGACGACGGCACAAGAACGCGTATTCTTGCGGGGGGAGTCAGACCGGAATGCTCTTAGCTCTCGACGTCGGCAATACGAACATCACAATTGGCGTGTTTGACGGGCTGACACTGGTCCGGCACTGGCGACTCCGCACTGTGCACGATCAGACTTCCGATGAATGGGGCATCCTGTTAAGAAATCTTTTCAATCTGGGCAGCCTCGCTCTCGAACACGTGCACGGAATCATCGTCGCGAGCGTGGTGCCACCACTGGACTCCACGCTGGCTGGCATGAGCCGACGCTACTTCGACCGGGAAGCGATGTTCGTTAGTTCCAATACCGACACTGGCCTAACTCTGCTTTACGATCAACCGAGCGAAGTGGGAGCCGACCGCATTGTCAACAGCGTCGCTGCACTGGGTAAGTATGGAGGCCCCTGCGTCATCGTCGACCTTGGGACAGCAATTACCTTCGATGCTGTTTCGAAACGTGCCGAGTATCTGGGTGGTTTGATCTGCCCCGGCATCACTATGTCTGTCCAGGGATTGTTCACAAAGACCGCCCGGCTTCCACTAGTCGACTTCCTGCAGCCTGGGCAACTTATCGGAACCAACACAGTACACAGCATGCAGTCCGGACTGTTCTATGGTGCGA
>JACMLA010000900.1 GCA_014379815.1 Bryobacteraceae bacterium
AACCGTTTCCTGTTCGACAATCAGGGCCTCGATTTTGTACCTTCCAGCCTTGGACTCCCAAGAGATCTGGATTTTGCGGTCGACCGGTTGATGTTTCCGAGATTCGACGTATCAGGCCAGACTTCACTTGGGGGCGGCGACCAGCGGCAAAGTGGATTTAATAACTACGGCTTGTCAGGCAATTTGAGTAAGATCCTTAACAAGCATTCTGTGAAAGCCGGATATGAAGGCCGCATGCTGCGGATCAACGTATGGGAAGCGCGCGCCGCGGGAACTTTTGGGTTCAACGCTGGTATGACGCAGGGTCCGAACCCGACGGCAGCGAGCTCGGCCGCGGGGTACGGCTTTGCCTCATTTTTGCTGGGTACGGGAGCAAGTGGAAACTTCTATCAGAACTGGAAGAATGTCGCGGCGCAGAGTTTTTACCATGCTTTCTACCTCCAGGACGACTGGCGAGTTACGCGCAAACTGACGCTCAATCTGGGGGTCCGTTACGATTACGACTTTCCGAGAACGGAGCGCTATAACCGGCTCAGCTGGTTCGATCCTTCACTACGCTCTCCGCTGGCCGACAAAGTTCCGGGATATGGCAACCTCACTGGCGGGTTGCGTTTCGTCGGCGTTGACGGCAACGACCGCACACAGTTCAACGGAGATTTCAATAACATAGCTCCGCGACTCGGACTTGCTTATCAATTGAACAACAAGACGGCCATACGAGCCGGCTTCGGACAGTTGTATGGACCGAGCACAATGGCTGCTCAGGGAACGGTGGGGCCATACGGATTTCGGGTGGAAACGCCATGGGTCGCAACCCTCGATGGAGTTACGCCGCTAAACCGGCTGAGTAACCCATTTCCCGGCGGATTTGCGCCTGTACCCGGATCATCGCAGGGCGCTTTGACTGCTATAGGAAGCAATCTGGACGCGCCGCTCAGCAATACCAACACGCCCTATACTCTGCAGTACAACGTGACAGTCCAGCGGGAGCTTCCTGGGGCGATTCTGTTCGAAGCGGCCTATGTCGGCAATCGGGGCCGACAGTTATCAAGAGGCGGCGAAGGCGGGTTTACCCTCAACCAGGTCGACCCCGCGTATCTCAGTCTCGGAAACGCTCTGAATCAGCTGGTCGATAATCCCTTCTTTGGGAACGGGTCCGGTATTCTGGCCAATCGCCAGGTGAGCCGGGCTCAGCTACTGCGACCTTACCCGCAATTCGGGGCCATCTATCCTGTGTTTTCCCAGGGCGCAACCTCAGATTACAACTCTCTGCAGGTCAGCTTCAGCAAACGCTATTCAAAAGGCATTCAGTTTGACGGAAGCTATGTGTGGGCCAAAGCGATGGACACAGGAACCAGCTATCAGAACAGCTACGACGTCCTCGGCAGCAGGAGCGTCTCGGGAGTAGATATCCCCCACCGGCTGGTCTTCAGCGGGCTCTTCGACATTCCCGTGGGACGCGGGCGCCGAATCGGTGGGGATATGTCGCGGCTCCTCGATATAGCCGTTGGCGGCTGGCAGGTGAACACGTACTGGACCCTGCAATCTGGCTCGCCACTTGGCATTGGAGCGAATAACACCGCCGGCTTGTTTACAGAAGCCATTCGCGCTAACAACAATGGCCAGAGAGCCAGCCTGAACGTCGACGCGCACCAGCGACTGGACCGGTGGTTCGACACCAGTGTGTTCAGCCAGCCGGCACCGTTTACACTTGGCAATCTGAGCCCGCTTATCAACGATCTCAGGAATCATCACACAAACAATCTCGATCTCTCGGTATTCAAGCAATTTGTTTTGACTGAGAGATTGCGGCTGCAATTCCGGGCGGAAGCCTTCAATGCATTCAACCGCGTTCGCTTCAGCAGCCCCAACACCTCGGTTACTGCCGGCGCAAACTTTGGCCGCGTAACCCAGCAGGCAAACGACCCACGCCAGCTTCAGTTTGGCCTCAAGCTGCTCTTTTGATAGGGGGTCAGATTCCTGAGGACGAGCGGACTTAGCTTTTACTATTCGAAAGAAAAGTAAAATTTAAGTGAAAAAACTGATCTGGCGATTCACAGTTTTCCGCACTTAAGGGAGAGGCTGCAATTAAGCCCAACTCCGAGGACTTAAGTGAATCAGACTAATTTCCGCCTTTCTGTTTCTTATCTGACTTTCTACATTGCAATAGCAATCGCGACTGCTAATCCAGCGCTCGCCGAAGTTCTTAACGTTTCAAAGATCGTGACTGGTGTTCATACCCCCACTCCCAGCCTTGGCTTCATATTTCCCAATGGCACTCCTTCCGCGGTAGTCACTCACGTTCCTATGGTTCATGCGAAAACCGGGGCAGACTCGTTCGAAATGTACCCAGGCGGCTGGGCACCGTGGGCAGCCGCATCCTCCAACCCATCGATCAAACGCCAAGTGAACTCTCCCGCGCCGTCGGTCGCAGACAGCGTGACAACAAGCTACCACCGTGAGTGGAATCAACTCGCGCAGGCCGGGATGACTCCGCAAGTCAAGCAGGCCACCGTTGCGGCGGTCTTCAAGAACGGATCCGCTCTGGCTTCTACCAGCTACGCATTAAATGTCGAGCACATTGGTGCCGTAACAAGTGACTACTTTCTCAATCTCTCTATCCCAGAGGTTCTGCGCTTTTTGAACCCTGCTTATCGTCTGGAGCCTGGATCTAATGGCGGCACTTATGTCTTCTATGCTCCTGCCTCCGCCAGATCGCGTTCTGCCGTCGACGTCTACGTAGACGGTCTGCCGGTGTGGTCGACAGAGTCCACCTATATGTTCCCGGACTCCGACAACCCATTCGCGAAGATTGAGAACAAGTGGGGTAATGCTCAGTCCCCTCAATCTGGCAACGCGATTCTTTACCTGGGACGTCTCGGCACCGGCAAGTCCTTTCGGATCTCGATGGTTGTTCGCACAGAGGCATTTTCAGGAGCGACGTACTGCGGGTCGGAAACAAGCTGGGGATTTCGTACGATGCACTGCTTCGACCTTTCCGAGAGGGTATTGCTGCCTGTGCCTGCAAACTCACAAGTGCCAGGCATGTCCCTGTTCTCAAAAAGCGCACTTGTCTACCGCGCAAATTAGCTGCAATTCCACCATTTACAGGAGAAATAAGATGAACTATCGAATCGATACCCGAATTGCGTCTTCCATCCTGATGCTGGCACTTGCAGCCAGTGCAGGTGCCGTTGATGCACCCCTCGTAAAAATGTACACAGGGCCCGGCGACAAAGCCACGATAGACGGCTATAGTCAGATCTTCGTTGCAGGACCGGACTTCCGCACCGCCGCTATGGTGGACGTGATTGCAGACCCGAGCAAACCCGGACTAAGTATCCAGACACAGAAAGACGCTCAGCGCGCGAGTAACAACAATACGGCGGCTGTGATGGCCGTTGTCGGCAAGGTACTGCCAGTGAACATACAGCTGGCTCAGCTTAGTGAACCTTCCGCGGCAGAGAGAATTTCCTTTAAAGAATCGTGGAACTCAGCGCAGGCCTGGGCTACGATGCGGGGCGACGGGATGCCCTATCTGTCGATGCAGGCATTCGGTAAAGCTTCCGCTTCCGGAACCGCGGCCTGGAATGCGCGAATCGTTATGCCGCAGAGTAACCCTCTGTTTGTAAGATTTGTGATCCCACAGGTGTCGGTGAAGGGAGTTGTGGAATCAGACGGGCCAGCAATCTACCAGGGCCGGTACCGTACAGAACTTCTGGTCAACGGACATTCGGTCTGGACAAGCGAAGCAAACCGGCAGAACGAGCTTTACAACGTATGGCCGAACGCTTGCACGGACGGTAGCGAGAAGTCCACTTCTTTGACGCAGTTTGGGTCCTCGACCGGTCTGGTTTCTAACCCGGCTACTGCTGCGGCAGAGAAGAACATCTACGTCGGCCTCGGGAGTTTCTCCGCCGGACAAGAGATCGAAGTTAGCCTGATCATCCGTGCCGACACACAGGTAAAGACCAAGTGCTGCATCCAGACTATGGACGGGGCGCAGGAGTCCTTTTGTACCGGTTCGACGACTACCGTTAGCTGGTCCAACACCCAAAATCCAGTGGCCTTCCGAATGGGACCTGCGCTGTAGTCTAAGTGGGTCGGTGCTGCACGCGCCGACCCGGCTTTACTTTCCTGACATGCCCTCTACGATGATCTGAGCCAGATCCGCGATCATGAGCAAACCCGGATTTTCTGGCGTGTAATCTATCGATGGAATGCCTTCTACGGTAATTGCCATGGCGATACGGGTTCCCTGCTTTGTATACACGACCGCCACGTCGGACCGCAGGGCGTCAAGAGCGCCCGATTTGCTGGCGATGGTATAGCCGTTGAGCTTGCGCCGAATCCCCTTGTTATCCTGACAGCGCTTCAGAATCGCGAGCATTTCCTTCGAAGCTTCCGGACTAATGATTTCGCCTTTCTCCAGCTTCTCTAGGATTGTGACCATGTCCTTCGGGGTCGACTTACCCGTTCCGTACTTCGCATTTTCCGGCAGCTTACCGACGGCCGACCAGCCCGACGGAGATTTCAGGCTGGTGCCGTCTCCCAAAATCTTTCTCATCAACCGGGTTCCCTTGATGCCGAGCTGATCGAGGTGGCTGTTTACCGCCTCGGCAGTGAAGCGTTCAATCAGCATGTTGGTCGCGGTGTTGTCGCTGAGAACGATCATGAGGTTTACCACGTCCCGCAGCGGAAGCGATACCCCATCAGAGATTTCGGAAGCGATGATCCCACTGCCGGAAACCTTTTCCGCTTTGGTAACGCTTAGCGTTTCGGTCCATTTCGCCTTTCCGTCTTCCACAGCGCGAAAGACAGCCAGCATGATAGGTAGCTTGATGGTGCTGGCTGTGCGCACTGGGTCATTGTCGGCAATTCCGAGGGTCGCCCCGGAATCAAGGTTTTTTGCATACAGGGAGACTGTTCCGGAAAAGGTTCCCACGCGTTCTTTGATTCGGTCAATCAAAGGGTCTGCCCGCAACCACGCGCCCCCTGCAAGGACTAGTGAGAGCAACGCGTATTTCTGCATGCGTCCGTTTTGCATCCTTTTGATGATACGCGAGCCCAGGAGAGCCTGAAACGGGTGCTTGAAGGCTCACGCCTATACTGACATTGATGTTTCACCGAACAGTCATCTTTTCAGCGGCCGTCATCCTCGCGGCCAAAATGTCAGCGCAGGATCCTCCGAAACTCCGCCTTCCTGACGACATTAGACCTCTCAAGTATTCGCTGGACCTTTCCCTGGATCCCGCCCGTAAGGACTACACCGGTCGCGTCATGATTGAGGTCGAGGTCAAGAAGCCCACGCCGGTCATTTGGTTGAACAGCACCGGGCTAAAGCTGACAAAGGCCACAGTGGGCAAACAGACAGCTACGGTGATCCCGGGTGGAACAGAGTTCGCCGGTCTGCGATTGCCAACGCCCCCCAGGATTGGCAAGACCAGAATTGACATCGAGTTTGCCGGGTTGTTCTCTCAAAACGATGTAGAGGGTTTGTTTCAGCAGTCCGAGCGGGGCGACAGTTACGTGTTCACGCAGTTTGAACCGACCAGCGCACGGCGCGCCTTCCCCTGTTTCGACGAACCTGCCCTGAAGGTACCGTGGGCGGTGACGTTGCGGGTTCCTG
>JACMLA010000901.1 GCA_014379815.1 Bryobacteraceae bacterium
ACTAATCTGGCCCAGAGAACGCGTGCAGCGCGCAGCTTGGCTATCTCGGTGAAGAAGTCCATACCGATACCCCAGAAGAAGCTAAGCCGGGGTGCGAAGTCATCGATAGCAAGGCCCGCCCGGATTCCCGTTCTTAGGTACTCGAGACCGTCCGCGAGAGTGTACGCAAGCTCGAGTTCCGCGCTGGCTCCGGCTTCGTGCATGTGGTATCCGGACACCGAAACTGGATTGAATTTCGGCATATTCGCCGTGCAATAGCGGAAAATGTCCGCAACGATCCGCATCGAGGGTTCCGGTGGGTAGATGTAGGTGTTTCGGACCATGAACTCTTTTAGAATGTCGTTCTGAATGGTGCCATTCAACATGTCCGGAGAAACGCCCTGTTCCTCCGCTGCAACAATATAAAACGCCATGATCGGCAGGACGGCTCCATTCATCGTCATGGACACCGACATCGTGTCGAGCGGAATGCCGCTGAAGAGAATCTTCATGTCCTCCACGCTGTCGATGGCAACACCTGCTTTACCGACATCGCCAGAGACACGCTCGTGATCGGAGTCGTACCCGCGGTGTGTCGCGAGATCGAACGCGACCGAGAGTCCCTTCTGCCCCGCCTCCAGATTCCGCCGATAGAACGCGTTGGATTCTTCCGCTGTCGAGAAACCGGCGTACTGGCGTATGGTCCATGGCCGGACCGTGTACATAGACGGGTAAGGTCCCCGCAAGAAAGGAGCCTGCTTTAGGTAATCCAACTCGGGCGTAGCTGGAAGAGTCTCGGAGGGCGTGCGGGCCGCAAGGGCTGTGGTGAGACCTTCGATCACGTAGGAGCCCGCCGTCAGATCCGACGGTGTAGGCAGGTGAGCTTCGTGATGCAGGATGCGGATGATGTTTTCCGCAAGGTGCTGGTCAAAGCCCGACGGAGTGATCGTCACCGCGTCGGCGGTGCCCAGTATCGCGGAGATCGCTTGTGTGGTCGCACGCAGCAGATTGGTTTCACTAGTGCCGGATGTGTGTCGAGGTGAGATGCGGGCCTCGATATAAAGGGGCTTAGTGGAGTGGTTCTCCCACAGAATCCGTGCCGCGCGGAGTCTGGCAATCTCTTCGAAAAAGCTGGTAGTAATTTCGAATGCAAGTCCAACCGGAGCAGGCGAGTAGGAGGCAGCAAGGATGGCTTCGTGCAGGGCAGCTTCGTTAAGCTCAGTGACTTCGATCAACGTCTCCGGACGCTCGGCACCGATGCGGAGTTTGGCAGCGCCCGACTCGGGTTCGCACTGATTCAGCGGGAATTCTTCAAAGAGCCCGGGGTTAGACACCCGAGCCTCCTTCGCCGACGACTTCGATCAGGTACCCAAGGCTTCGGGGGTGGATGAAGAATACGGTAGTCCCGCCAGAACCTGGACGGGGTGCGCGGTCGATGACTTCCAGGCCCTGAGCTTGCACGTCTGCGTAGGTGCGATAAATGTCGCGGACACGATAGGCGATATGCGCAATACCTCCCCGGTTACCATTCTTCTCCAATTGTCGGGCAACCGGTGAGTTCGCGTTTAGCGGCTCAAGTAGCTGGACTCGATTTGCACTGTCGCCGATCTGCAGCAAGACTTCGCGTACCTGGTCTGAGCCGAGCACGTCTTCCCGATGCAGTTCCCGGAAGCCCAGTGCCCGATAGATCGCGACCTGCGATTCCAGCTCTCCGGGCTTCACGGCGATCCCAATGTGATCGATAGAAGTAAAGTCGGGCGACACTTGCCCTATTCGATCAGACTGTGGGTGTACTTGCCAAGTGCCCCGCAGCAGAACCTTCAGGCTGTAAGCGAGAATGCCACGTTAGCGCCTGTCAGTAAAAAATCGACGCAGGATCGAAACGCAGTCAGAGGCCAGAACACCTTCGACCACTTCGACCTGATGATTGAGCAGATCTGAATCGGCGATGCGAAATTTGCTGCGGACGCCGCCGAAGCGCAGGTCGCGCGCGCCAAAGATCAGTCTCCGGATCCGGGAGTGCACAATGGCGCCGGCACACATCGGGCAGGGCTCGAGAGTAACGTAGATGTCGGCGTCGCTCAGACGATAATTCCCGATCGCGTGAGCGGCAGCGCGGAGTGCGAGGATCTCGGCATGACCAGTCGGGTCGTTTGCAGAAACGGGAGAGTTGCCGGCCTGGGCGAGGATGACGTCTTCTGAGGAGACAACAACCGCGCCTATCGGGACTTCACCCTCCTGGCCTGCAGATTCAGCCTGCGCGAGCGCGCATCGCATGAAGTATTCGTCTTTAATGCCCGGCGCCATTCACGAATGGGGCCACTGCCGGCGATGGCGACGCTGGCGTTCCGCGTGGCGAACTTCCCGCTCATTCATACCGAAGTAGTGTGCGATCTCATGCCAGAGAGTTTGTTCTACGAGTCGCTCGAGGTGATGCTCATCGCGGGCAATTTGCTCGTGAGGGCGCTGGAAAATTGTGATCTGGTCCGGCATGTTAAACCCTTCGGAAACGCTGCGAAAGCGAAGAGGACGACCCTCGTACAACCCGAGCAAGGTGTTGCCGTGACCGACGCGACTCCGACGCAATTGATCGGGCGAAGGCTCATTTTCAACTACCACGGCCACATTGGCCATCCGGCTTCGGAACTCAGGCGGAATCCGGCGAAATGCCCGTTCCAGCAGAGCGTCGAAATCTTCCGTGGGCAAGGTCAGGTGCATGGCGGGCCCTCACGCTTTTGGATGACACTTATCGTACACACGCATCAGGTCCGATAACGCGACGTGGGTGTAGCGCTGTGTAGTCGAGAGCCGGGCGTGTCCTAGCAGCTCCTGGATGGCGCGAAGGTCGGCCCCATCGGAGAGCATGTGAGTGGCGAAGGCATGCCGGAAAGAATGGGGGTGAATGCCCTGATCAGGTGCGATTTGCCGTGCGTAAAAGTCGACGATTCCCCGAGCACCGCGGTCTGTTAGCCTCTTGCCAGAATGGTTGAGAAAGATGGCTGTCTCGGAGGAGTCGCAGGGGTGGCGTTCCGCGAGGTAGAGATTCAGCGCTTGGGAAGCACGCTCGCCGTAGGGAACTTCACGTTCTTTTCGACCTTTTCCCCGGACCCGCATCCATTGCACGGATGGATCGATGTCTGGCAGATTCAGTCCAACAAGCTCTGAGATGCGCAAGCCACAGCCATAGAGCAGTTCGAAGATAGCGAGATCTCGCGCGGCGTGTGGACGCTCGGTTTGGGTGGCAGTTGCAGGAATCGCGTCGATCAGGTTATTGGCGGTTTCCGACGTAGGCACAGATGGCAGTGTTTGCGACATCCGGGGCGTGCGTATCAGTCGGGCCACGTTTCTGGTAACGAACCCCTGACGTTCGCACCATTTGAGAAAAGACCGCACCGCAGCAAGTTTGCGGCGAATAGTTGCAGCTTGTATTTCTGTGTCGTACAAGCTGGCCAGCCACTCACGCATATCGAGAACTTCGAGATTCTTCGGGTCGGGCGGATTGCCTTGTGGAGGCGTCAGGTACACCGCAAAAGCGTCAAGGTCTGCGGCATAGTTCCGGACCGTGTGCGGCGAAGCGTTTTCGCGCCTGAGAGCTTGCACGTAATCAGCAATCAGACTCGGCAGGGTATCAGGCATAGACGGCGTGGCAATGCTCTTCCATCGCCTCGGCTGCACGGCGGCACACCTCGGCATGACGTGCTTTCTTGTCGTTGCGAAGGCGATTGCGCGTGCGTTCGTCAAGCGCTGGCAGCAGATCGAATGTAATGTTGGCCGGCTGGTAATTCGCAGGGTCCGCACTGGTGAGGTAGTGCGTCAGGGAGCCGAGCGCGGTCTCGCGTGGCCACGCACGGAGTTGATCGGATTGAGTCGATTGCGCCGCGAAGCGACCGGCCATCAAGCCTGTAGAGATCGCTTCCAGGTATCCTTCCACACCAGATATCTGGCCCGCGAAGAAGATACGGGGTTCGGCGCGAAGCTGCAGCGCAGGCGTCAGAAGCGATGGCGCGTTGATGTACGTATTCCGGTGGATCTGACCGAAGCGGAGGAATTCGGCATTTGCCAAACCTGGGATCAGGCGCAGGATTCGCTTCTGCTCAGCAAACTTCAAGTGGTTCTGAAACCCCACCAGGTTGTAGCTGGCCGCGCGCAGGTTTTCCTGCCGGAGCTGAACAACCGCGTACGGCCACCGCCCAGTTCGCGGATCCGTCAGCCCGACTGGCTTCAGTGGGCCGAAGCGCAATGTGTCGCGACCGCGCCGCGCGATTTCCTCAATCGGCAGGCAGGCCTCGAAAAAAGGGATCTTCTCGTCGAAACAGGACTCGTAGGTCTGGGCGCCCAGGATGGCGTCAACGAACTGCTCGTACTCGTCGCGGTTCATTGGGCAGTTGACGTAGTCGTCGCCGTTGTCGAGCGACTTGCCGTATCGAGATGCCCGGAACGCAATGCTGTAGTCGATGGTTTCGGCGTCCACGATGGGACTAATGGCGTCGTAAAAGTAGAGTCGGTTGCTGCCCGTCAGGCGGGCGATGTCATCGGAAAGTGCATCGCTGGTGAGCGGTCCCGATGCGATCACAACGACTCCGTCCGGTATCCGCGTTACTTCTTCCCGGCGCACTTCCACCAGGCCCGTACTTTCGAGGGCTTCAGTAATGTACGAGGAGAATACATCGCGGTCTACTGTGAGCGCGTGGCCTCCGGGCACCCGCGCAGCCGCGGCAGCCTGCATGGCGAGAGAATCCAGCTTACGGAGCTCCTGCTTCAGAAGCCAGGGCGCGGTGTTTTCGGATTCGCTCTTGAGAGAATTGGAACAGACGAGTTCGGCGAACTGGTCAGTCCTATGCGCTGGTGTTGTGCGGATGGGCCGCATTTCGTAAAGCGTGACGCCCAAGCCCGCGCGTGCTATTTGCCACGCGGCTTCGGTACCTGCAAGTCCAGCTCCAATAACCTGAATCGTAGTGTTCGGCACTGCTGCTTACTTGAGGATAACGGGCACCACCGCCCAAGTGAACTAAAGTCAGGAAGTACGACTGAGCCGGCGCCGAATTGCCACCAGACCAGCCAGTGCCGACGCAACGACGACCAGGCTTCCAGGCTCAGGAGTGCTTTGGAAGCTTACGTTGTCGATCGCAGGACTTCTGTCGAATATAATCAGGTCGGCCACGGTATAAACGACACGCGAGATAGGAACGCCAGTGTATCTATATGCACCGCTGGCGTTAAAGTAAGGCCTTGTCCCTCGTGTTGTTGGAAACAGATCTGTCGTTCTGATCAATTCGTTTGAGCTGTCGAAAACTTCAACAGTTCCTCCAGTATGGCCCTCCGCAAGCCCGTCGAGCTGGAAGCCAAACGCACCTACTGGGCCGTTCAGAAAGGTCAGTGTCAGTATGGCCCGTCCCCAAGGGTTAACGTTGCCACCTCGCAGAACAAGAACCCTGCCGTTCAGGCTGGAAAAGGCGGAAGAATTTTCCTCAATGAACGCCGGCTCTCCCACGACGAGGAACTCGCCATCAGCGTTGAACTCTCGTGCCGGCACAAAGTCGAATTGCACGCCTTGAATCACCCGACTCGTAATCTGCTCATGCAATGGGAAATCATCGAAAGTGATAACTTCGGCAACCGCTGGGACGGCGATGCTGAAGAGGAGGGTGGACAGAAATCGAAGCGACGTGTTTTTCACAATGTTTTCTCCTGAAAGAAGCTTTGGATTCTTTTGATTTTCCGACTTAGAAACGCCAGACCTGCCAGCTCCGACGCAACGGTCGGGGTTCTGGATCGTGAATCTGGCGCGTCCGCTTAAGCTACATGGCAGGGCAGCAGGGCGCGAAGGAATCTTCGGAACGTTTGCTTCACAGGGTAGGTTCACAGTGGAAACTCAATCCCCTGCGCTAAGTGTCAGGAAGTACGACTGAGCCGGCGGCGAACTGCCACCAGACCAGCGAGTGCCGACGCAACGACGACCAGGCTTCCAGGCTCTGGAGTACTTTCGAAGCTTACGTTGTCGATCGCAGGACTTCTGTCGAATACAATCAGGTCGGCCACGGTATAGACGACACGCGAGATAGGAACGCCAGTGTATCTATATGCACCGCTGGCGTTAAAGTACGGCGATTTCCCTGGCGTTATGGCAACCAGATTTGTCGTTCTGATCAATTCGTTTGAACTGTCGAAAACTTCGACAATACCTCCGGTGTGCCGGGTTCCTTCCAGCCCATCGAACTGGAAGCCAAAAGCACCTACTGGGCCGTTCAGAAAGGTCAGCGTCAGTGTGG
>JACMLA010000902.1 GCA_014379815.1 Bryobacteraceae bacterium
GTGTCCCATATGCAGGCCGGTCATCAGGACGCTGCGGGATGGCGCGCACACAGTACAACCGGCGTACACATCGGTGAACCGGGTGCCTTCTGCTGCAAGGCGGTCGATGTTGGGTGTCCTGATCTTTTTCTGACCGTAGCAGCCAAGGTCACCGTACCCGAGGTCGTCCGCCATGATGTAAACGATGTTGGGACGCTTTCGTGTCTGCCCGGACGCTACCGCAGCCACGCTGGCCGCCAGAAAACTACGCCTCGTTAGCATATTCCCAGTTCCCGTTATTGTGAAGTCGTGGCTCGCTGTGCTCGGCCATCAGAAACGCTTCGAACTTTTCGCGCAGGTCCGGTCTCTTCCCGCTCAAATCAGTGGCCTCGCCTGCATCGGTTTTGAGATTGTAAATCTCCAGCGGGGCTCCCGGTGCTTGACGTACACCCTTCCAGTCACCAAGACGGGCCGCCTGCATCAGACCTTCCAGTCTCTGCGCCTTCCGGTTGTACCGATGCTGCTCCCAGTACAGGCCCTTCGAGCGCTGCTGCGATTCGCCAAGAATTGTTGGCAGGACAGACATACCGTCACTCGGAGCAGGTGCCTGGACCCCGGCAATCGCGGCTAGCGTAGGCAGTACATCGCAGAACGCCCACGGGGAGCTGTTGACAGTGCCTGCTTTTACGCGACCGGGCCAGCGCACAATCATTGGCACACGAATACCGCCCTCATAGACCGTGCCTTTCTGTGCCCGAAACACGCCGGTGCTCTGAAAGAACCTGACGTCACGGCCTTCTCCGCCAGTGCCGCCATTGTCACTTGCAAGAAAGACAACCGTGTCCTTCTCGAGGTTCAATTCCTTAAGAAGCTTGAGAATCTGACCCACTTGCCGGTCTGCGCGAGTCAGCATTGCGGCGTAGTTCTTCTCCGGCTGGGGCCAGTCCCGATCGGTGTATGGCTCATCTCCCGGCGGCTCAAACCTGCCGTGCGGCAACGTCGTACAGGAGTAAAGAAAGAATGGCCGATCTTTGCTGGAGCGGATAAACTGCAGTGCCCGCGAATGGATCAGGTCGGCACTGTACTGCTTGCGCCCCCGATGCTCATTGCCTTGAAGAGGGAACTTCTTTTCACCATCGCGCAGATACTCGGGGAAATAGTCGTGGGCGTGGGTTTGATGAAGATATCCGAAGAACTCATCGAACCCTTTTCGCGTTGCGGCTCCCGACGTGTCTGCATCTCCAAGACCCCACTTCCCAAACGCCCCAGTGGCATAGCCGGCCTTTTTGAGAACTTCCGCGACTGTTATGTCCGATGGAAGCAGCGGTACTGTGGCCGCGTTGGCGCGAACCGGTGTATGACCGGTGTGCAGGCCCGTCATCAGGACACTGCGCGAAGGTGCGCATACGGCACCACCCGCATAGCAGTCCGTGAATCTGACTCCCTCCGAAGCAAGCCTGTCGATGTTGGGAGTCAGTATCTTTTTCTGCCCATAACAGCCCAGGTCCGCATACCCCGCATCGTCAAGCAGAATCAGTACGATGTTAGGCTTGCGCGCGGTTGCAGAACTGGCGAGAGCAGCAGACCCCGTAGCAGCCAGAAATGTTCGTCTTTGCATGCGGATCTCAAAAATTGTACTTCAGAGCCAGCTGGATCCGTCGCGGCTCGTCCGCTTCCGTGATCGTCGCCGTTGCTGGCGATCTTAGATTCCCGTTCGGACTTCCAAACGACGGTGTGTTCGTAAGATTAAAGGACTCGAAGCGGAATTGCAGCTGGTGGCCCTCGACGGGAAGCTTGAACTGCTTACCGAGAATCAGATCGAAGTTCTTCTGCCCTGGACCGTACAACACATTGCGGCCCGTGTTGCCGTAAACGCCGGGAGCACTCTGCACGAAAGCCGTCTGATCGAACCACCGGTCTATGGTTGGGTCGTCCAGCTTGCCGCTGGCAATCCGGTTCCCCCGGTTGCGAGTACCGCTGTTCTGCGGATCGCCGGGGTAGCTGACATCAAAGGGCGTGCCCGTTCGCAGCGTGAGGATGCCTCCCAACTGCCAGCCTCCCACGAAGATATTGGGCACAGATCCCCAGCGGTTCCCGAAGCGCCGACCTTTGCCCACCGGCAGCTCCCAGGTGAAGGTGCCGATGAGATTATGCCGGCGGTCGAGACTGGAGTTCCCGCGTTCCGGGCCCAGGTCGTACTCATTCGCCCGGCCCGAGAGGCCCTCATCGAGCGACTGTTCACCCTGGTCTATGGCGTGAGACCACGTGTAGGAAGTCAAAAACGTGATGCCTTTGGAGAATCGTTTCTCGGCTCGAGCCACCAGAGCGTTGTAGTTCGCGTTCGCTCCGTTGTCCCGCAATACGATCGTGTTCCAGGTTGGCCGGACGCGGCGCTGATTCTCCGGAATCGACGTACTGGGTCCGCCGTTATTGATGTTGCGGCCGGAGAAGAGATGGGTGGATTTAGAACCCTGATAACCGACGGTGACGAGTATGCTGGACGGGAGTTCCCTCTGCACGTCGAAAAACCACTGCGTGGAATATTGGGACGGGTACTCGTCCCGGCTCACTTCCAGATTCGTCCCGGAAACAGGGGCCGCAGCGGGAAGTTGCACAGGATTGAATCCATTCTGCACAAACGCTGCCTGCGCTACGTTCGTGCCATTCACCGTCACTTCGGTGAAATCCGGAGTCTGATTAATCCAGCGTGCACTCTCACTGGTCACGTAATCCGCTTCCCCGTAAAACAAGCCAACCCCGGATCGAATCACCATGTTGTTCCGGATCTTGTAAGCGAGTCCCAGACGTGGCGCAAAGTTATTCCAATCCTGTTTGCATCCACAATCGGTTGCGCTTTGCGGCCTCTCGAAGGTCTGATACCGGGGATCGTCCCGGCTTACATTAAACTCTGTCAGAAACCGGCTGACTCCCAGCGGTCCGACATTCTGTCCTTTAGGAAAGAAAGGAGCCTGGAACAGCTCCCACCGCAAGCCGACGTTGACGGTCAGGTTGCGGCCAACTTTCCAGTCGTCCTGCACGAATGCACCCCAGTACGGCACGATAGCGTTCTCACTTAGCTGGTTGCCAACCTGAGTCTGGTTAGACCACCCAAGCAGCATGTCGGCCAGACCATTGCCCGTTGCGGTACGGCTGGCCGCGTTGTTTGGAAACTCCGACGTGTAGACCTTGCTGAAGCCAAATCGACCCCGCCGGAACCGCTGCGCCTCGCGAAAGATATCGCTTCTGCGATACTCCCCACCGAACTTTATGGAGTGACTTCCGCGCTGCATCAGAATGTTGTCGTTGATCTGAAGGTTGTCGAGGTTATTGCGGTTCGGCCAAAAACTGCGTGACCCGATCTCGTTATACCCGGCAGGTGAGAATCGTGTCAGACCGTTATCAAGGCCGTCGTTAAAGCTGTCCCCTGGTGCTCCCTTCACACCATACACAGTGTTCAGATTCTCGGAATCGAGGATGTCGAATTTAGTGGGGTAGTGGGTGTAGCCGAACCGGGCCTCGTTGAAAACAGTTGGGCCGAACCCGTGTGTCCACCCTGCGGCAATATTGTCAGCAGGTAATTTCACCGTCTGACCTAGTCCCCCACCTTGCGCGGAAAGCGGAAGTACTCCGTTTTGCAGTTTGTCGTCGCGTCGCACACTCCATCGGTAGAACGTACGATCGTTGTTCGTAAAGTTGTGATCGACTTTCAAGTCGTACTGGTTGGAGTCGTCCACATCGTTTAGAGCGAAAA
>JACMLA010000903.1 GCA_014379815.1 Bryobacteraceae bacterium
ATTAATGGTTCACGGATTTGCTTCAGACTCTGACTTTTCTGGAGATTGGAAGCTGGACGAATCGCGCAGCCAGCATGGGGCGATCTCCGTTCGGCCCTTTTCCAGCCTCAAAGTGGACCACAAGGAAAACACGGTTCACTGCGAAGGAACCAGGTCCGGGGAGCCGGCTGAGCCGTGCTCGTTTAGCGTTGGCGGCGTAGAAAGCCGGAATAAGGGCCGCGAATGGACGGTAAGCACTAAGGCGAAATGGGAGGGCTCAGCTATCCTGGTAAACTCCATTGCGATGTCCAATCAGCGCCGGGACACTCAGCTCACGTTGATGGACCAGTGGAAGCTGTCGCGCGATGCGCAAACTTTGAAAATTCGCAGGGTCTGCGTTACTCTTTACGGCGAAAAAGAATCCACTCTGGTCTACGAGCGCCAGGCTCAACCCTGACGTGTCCTGGACGCCTCCAGCGCGCCCGGCTCCGGTGTTACACTCAAAACCAAATCGAAATGGAGCGGGCTAGTCGTGTTCTGTCGAAGCTGAAGTTCGCAGCGCAGGACTTAACATCAGAACAACTCGCAACCGCAGCATGGCCCGTGGCCGTCGGCAAAACCATCGCAAGACATACTACTGCTCTTAACCTTGTACGGGGTCGGTTGGTGGTTGAAGTGGAAGATGCGACCTGGCAGCGTCAGCTTTGGATTCTGCGCGACGGGATCCTGCGCAATTTGGACAAGGCCCTCGGGCAGCGACCGCCTGTTGTGTCAGAACTTGAGTTCCGCATTGCACGACCCCTCAGGAAGCCAGTTACGCAGGCACTCACCAGCAGTAGTCAGGGCAGCGCCGCAGAACCCGACGAAGCCGATGCTATTCGCGATGCGAGCTTTCGAAACATCTACAAAACCTCCCGCAGAAAGGCAACAGCTTGAAGCTGACCGAAAACCAGGTATCGTATGTTGCGACTCTCGCGAATCTCAACCTCACCAGCGACGAACTCAGTCGAATGCAACATGACCTTGAGGAGATTCTCACGCACGTCGACAAACTGGCCGAACTCGACACTACCGGGATTGAGCCGATGGCCCAGGTACTTGTCGAAGATGACGAGACCTCTGCTCTCCGACGTGACGTGGAACAACCGTCGCTTGGCCAGGACATTGCGCTTGCAAACGCTCCCGCTAAAGGTGCCGGGCACTTCAAAGTACCCAGAGTCATCGAGCGATGAACATTCCAGAGTTGACCATCCAGTCGATTCAGGAAGGTCTGCGCGCCCGGACGTTTAGCGCCGTGGAGATTGCAACCGAAACAGCCAGCTTCATTGGCCGGGTGAACGGCGACACCAACGCTCTGCTAATTACGTCGCCGGAACGCGCGCTACAGAGCGCACGACGCGTGGATGCACTACTGGCGAACGGAGACGATCCGGGAGCCCTTGCCGGGGTGCCTGTTGCGGTGAAAGACGTCATCGTAACCAAAGGTTTGCGAACCACCTGCGGCTCACGTCTGCTGGAACACTACGTACCTCCTTATGACGCAACCGCAGTCGCAAGGCTTGAGTCAGCCGGAGGCCTTGTTGTCGGAAAATCCAATTGCGACGAGTTTGCGATGGGATCGTCGAACGAAAATTCAGCGTTCGGTCCTGTGCGCAACCCTGTCGACCTGAGCCGGGTTCCCGGGGGATCCAGCGGCGGCTCAGCAGCGTCAGTGGCCCAGGGCACTTCCGTTGTCGCGCTTGGTTCCGACACTGGCGGTTCAGTTCGGCAGCCCGCCTCATTTTGTGGAGTGGTCGGCGTGACCCCTACGTATGGACGAGTCTCCCGCTATGGTCTTGTCGCATTTGCCAGCTCTCTTGACCACGTGGGTCCTATCGCCAGAAATGTGCGCGATGCAGCTACGCTTCTGCGAGTCATTGCGGGTCCGGATTCTGCGGATTCGACCTCGGCGCATGTTCCAGTTCCGGACTACCCTGCCCTGCTGGACGGCAACGTAAAAGGCATGCGCATCGGGCTGCCGACTGAATACCTGAACGGCCTGGCAAGCGAAACGGCCGACTTGATCTCTGGTGCAGTAGACACTCTCCGAAAGCTGGGATGCGAAGTTCAGGAGATCAGCATGCCTCATACCGGGTACGCAATTCCAGCCTACTATGTGGTCGCAACGGCAGAGGCGAGTTCTAATCTGGCGCGCTATGACGGCGTGCGGTATACAACGCGGTCAGCGAGTTCGGCAACACTGAGCGACATGTACCGAAATTCCAGAGGCGAGGGGTTCGGCGCGGAGTGCAAGCGACGAATCATGCTCGGCACCTACGTTCTGAGTTCGGGTTACTACGAAGCCTATTACTTGAAAGCGCAGAAAGTTCGAACGCTGATTACAAGGGATTTTAGAGAAGCGTTTCAAAAGGTGGATGCGATCGTTGCACCCGTGTCGCCCTTCCCTGCTTTTCCTCTTGGCCAAAAAACACAGGATCCACTCGAGATGTACCTCTCGGACATTTATACGATCACAGGTTCTCTCGCCGGAGTTCCTTGTATGAGTGTTCCGTGTGGGAACACGGCGTCTGGTTTACCGGTGGGATTGCAGATTTTAACAAAGCACTTCGACGAGACCAGCATGTTCCGGCTCGCTGAAGCCTACGAACGAACAAGGAATTAACCCTCGCGGTGGTAGCTGCAACAGCCGTGATGACTATCGGCGGACGCGTGCTTTTGCGGAACAATGACCGCACGCGCGTTTTACCGGGCTCCACGTTAAAACCTCTGGTTGCGGTCTGCCTGCTGGAACAAAAAGCGGCCGCGCCAGTCCGGTGCTCGGGACAGCTGATGATCGGCGGGCGCAATCTGCGGTGCACACATCCCCGTCCGTCAGGTGCGGTGGATCTGGGGACGGCAATCGCCTGGTCTTGCAATGAGTACTTTGCGGTTGCAGCTTTGCGAGTACAACCGCGCCAGCTTGCGGTGACTCTTCGCAGACTGTCACTGGACGTGCGGACTCCGCAAACGCCTGAACAGTTGCAACGACTGGCCCTTGGAAACTGGGGCATTCAATGCCTCGCACTGGACCTCGGGTTCGCTTATCGCCGACTCGCAATAGAGGCACCTGCCAGGGTGAGAGAAGCACTGCGGGAAGCTGCGATCCGAGGCACCGCCCAACTTGCCAGACCGCCGCAGCAGGAAATCTGCGGAAAAACCGGCACGGGAGAGTTCGCCCTGTTTGCGGGTTGGTCACCCGCGGAAGATCCTAAAACCATCGTTTCCGTAATCACCCCGGGAGGCAGGGGCGCAATCGATGCCGCACCAGTCGCCCGCACCTTGTTCGAGCGATTCTCATGAGATGGCTTGCGTGTCTGCTCCTGCTCGCGTGTGCCGGCAACGCCAGAGATGTGAAAGTCATGCTGTCCAACGGGCAGTTAAAAACGCTCCCCCTCGAAGATTACGTGGCGGGGGTTCTGATGGGTGAAGCGTCGGTACTCACGTCACCCGAAGCGCTCAAGGCACAAGCGGTTGCCTCGAGAACCTTCGCGGTTCACCACTTGGGCCGCCATACGAAAGCGGGATACGACTTCTGTGAGGCGACACATTGCCAGGACTTCCGGCTTCGCGATACCGTCTCCCAACGTGTCCGGGCTGCCGTCGAGGCGACAACCTCTGAACTACTCTGGAGCGAAGGCCGCCCAGCGGCAACTCACTACGGGAAGCATTGCGGTGGGCACAGTGCTGCCGGAAGCGAAATCTGGCCACAAATCCATGCCCCCTACCTGCGTGCTCTTCCAGATACTTTTTGCCTGATACGAGGTCGCTCCCAGTGGGCTCGCGAGCTCCCTTCACGGGTGACGATTACTCGCAAATCGATCTCAGGCAGAATTCTCGAAGTTCTGGTGGGAGGGCAAAGAGTTTCTGCCGAGAGGTTCCCAAGCAACTTGTTCGAACTGCAATCCGGAGGGCAGCGAGCTAGCGGTTTCGGTGCCGGGAACGGCGTGGGTTTGTGCCAGGTCGGTGCGGAAGAACGCGGGAAGGCAGGCCAC
>JACMLA010000904.1 GCA_014379815.1 Bryobacteraceae bacterium
CATCGGCCTTCGAACCGTCAGAGTAGTTCGCCGTTACCGACAACTGCTGCAAGTCGCCCGGCTTCAGGGTTGCTTCCTTAGGAGTAACCTCCAGCGAGACGACCTCCAGATCCGCTTCGGACGGAGCGGGCGTGCCCGCGGCAATCCAGTCCCGGATGATTTTGTACTCCAGCGAATCCGTCTTAAATCGTCTTCCCCCGCCATGCGCCACGCCCATCGTGGCTTTTAGCAACAGCAGGGATTGGGCAGGTTCCGCCATCGAGATCCGTCGGCCTGCGGACTGCCTCGTCAGAACCTCGTAATCTACTTCCGGGTCGTATCCACGCAAAGTAAGCTTGAAGCCGTTTTTGCCCGCCAGAGCCCCGTGGCAGGCGCCCTGATTGCAGCCCGCCTTTGTCAGGACCGGCATGACATCTTTCCGAAAATTCGGTACGTCAGCGGCGAACAGGCCAATAGAACCCACTAATGCAAGAGCTACAAACCTCATCACGCGAACAGCTCCTCAATTGGTTCCGTGCCCCGCTCGACGATCGGTATCGGCCGGCCCTGGGCACCCGGCAACTCCGCCTGCGTATCGATTCCCAGTCCCCTGTAGATCGTTGCCGCAAATTCGCCAGGATTCGTAGGCCGGTCTTTCGGAGCGGCGCCAATCTCGTCAGATGACCCGACAATCGTGCCGCCTTTCAGTGGACCTCCGCCCATCAGAACACTCCAGCACTGCGGCCAGTGGTCCCTTCCGCCTGCGGGGTTGATCTTCGGAGTACGTCCAAACTCACCCATCGCCACGACCATCGTGTTCTTCAGCAGACCCCGGTCATGCAGGTCCTCCAGCAGCGAGGAATACGCCATGTCGAACATCGGTCCGACAAGGTCCTTGTAGCAGGAGATGGGGCTAAATGGCTTCGATCCGTGAATGTCCCAGGTAATCTCATCGAACACCGTTTCGAACATGTTGACGGTGACGAACCGGACTCCCGCCTCCACCATGCGGCGCGCCAGCAGACAGCTCTGGCCGAACCGATTCATTCCATATTTCTCGCGAGTGGCGTCGGATTCCTTTCCCAGCTCAAAAGCTTCGCGGGCCTTCTGCGACGTCATCAGCGTATACGCCTGATGGAAGGTCGAATCCAGCAGGCGTGCATCCTGCGAGGTCTCAAACTTACTCACCGACCGGTCAATCGACTCGCGCCAGTTCCTTCGCCGGTCGACACGCTCGGCGCTCAAATAGTCGGGAGGCAGCATGTCGGGAACCTGGAAGCCGGGTTCAGAAGGATCGGCATTCAGCACAAAAGGATCGAAGGTCTTGCCCAGATACCCTGCGCTTTGCCCGTGCGGCATGTTGCCGCCGGTGTTGCCGATCGGCTTTGGCAACAGCACATGCGCGGGAACGTCGCCCTTTGGTCCATGCAGCTTCGAAACAACACAGCCGATGTGCGGGTGCTCCACGCCACCCTGAAAGATGCGCCCGGTTTGCATCATCTGATGCCCGGAATCGTGCACCGCAGCGGCCGTGTGATACATGGAACGGACAATCGAAAACTTGTCCGCATGTTTTGCCATCCGCGGAAAGATCTCGCTGATCTCAATGCCGGGAACGTTGGTTTTAATGGCCCGGTGCGGTCCACGGATTTCAGAGGGCGCATTCGGTTTCAGGTCCCACGTATCCAGCTGCGATGGACCCCCAACCAGCATCAGCATGATGCAGTTCACGTCCGACGCTTTGTTATCTGTAAGACCCTGGGCTTTCAGATTTAGAAAGCTCGTCAGGCTGAGACCGAGCGTGGAGAGCGCTCCGGCATGAAGAAAGTCGCGGCGTCGCAAACCGTCGCAAAACTCTGCAGGTCGATCCGCATCGAGGCGAAACATGGGCAATCCTCCGGCATCACGTTCAGGACGCGATGTCGATTTAGTGTATCCCCAGATGGGGTCGTCCGGAAAACCCACCCGGAAAAGCCCTTTTTTGAACGGTACGACGCCCGGACCGCATCCAGAAGCTCGTGCAATGGTGGCTTTGGCCAGCTACGGTCGTCTATTTCGTGGTCTATCCCGAATTGGGCCTCCCTCTGGCCAAGCTGACAAACCGACACGCACTCTGGCAGGGTGATCGCTCTGTGCGTGCCATGGCACTGACCTTCGACGATGGACCCGATCCCATCTACACACCAGCCGTGCTCGACCTGTTGGATACATTCCAGGTAAAGGCAACATTCTTCCTCGTCGGGGAACGGGCCCGCAAGTACCCAAACGTCGTCGAGGAGATCCGGCGACGTGGTCATGAGATTGGAAACCACAGCGACTCATGGACCTTCTCGCACAAACTGACCGACATGGCTTTTGAAAGTGATCTGCTGCGAGCCGAAGCCTCGATCGGGATCGGCGCACACACAGTCAGGTTGTTTCGACCGGCTGGAGGACTGATCCGCAAACAACAGCAAGCGATCCTGCGAAAGCATGGATACCAGCTCGTCCTGGCAACCGGGCTGCCGTTCGATCCGTTTGGGCCGCCTTCTGCCTGGATCACCGCGCTAACGGCGCGCTCAATGGTTCCTGGAGGTGTAGTCGTCCTTCACGATTCGGGTGGTGATCGCACGCCGACTTTGAAGGCGCTACCCCGGATTCTGCGCATTGCAAAACGCCGTGGTCTGGAGCTGGTAAAGATTAGCGAACTACCAAGGTGACCACTCCGGCACTGGCCGCACCGCCGACCGCCAGGGATACAGGGACAACGCCAGAGGGACAGTTCGCCGGAATCTCCA
>JACMLA010000905.1 GCA_014379815.1 Bryobacteraceae bacterium
CCGGGAACTTGTCCGTGGTTGTCGACATAGACGTGCTGAAGATCGAAGAAGACGTGCTTCGGGAGGGCTGCATGGTGCCAGGTATTCAGAGAGCAGGCGGAATCGCAGGCGCCAGAAAACTGGTGAGGAATCTGCGGGCAAAGCTGTAAAGAAAAAAGCCCCGGATGGCCGAAGCCGTCCGGGGCTGTGTAGCTGGATCTTCTTAGAACGAGTAGCGCAGGCTCAGCTGAAAGTTCCGTTCGAAATTCTTGGCCGTTACTTTACCAAACGTCGCGCTGGTTGGATTGATATCCGGGTCGTTCCAGTTAGGGTGATTGGGAACGTTGTAGACCTCACCGCGGAACTGCACACGATGCCGCTCCGTGATGGCGAAGGTCTTGAACAGAGCAGCGGTGTAATTCTGGAACCCTGTTCTGTAGATTATGTTTCGAACGCTTTCGGTAACGAACGTTCCGGCGGCCGGACGTGTAAACACCGAAGTAGCGTCATCATTGCGCACCTTGAACCAGAAGTTGCTATCAGAGGCACCTTCCGAAAATTTCCTGTCGCCTCTTGAAAGAACCGGATCGCCGTTAACCCGCCAGAATTGACCTCCGCTACCCGGTCCCACGCCCGCGAAGTCGTCGCCAGTGGCAATCGACCGCGGAGTGCCGGTCTGCATTTGGGCAACGCCGCTCAACTGCCATCCTCCGAGAGCTTTGCCAAGGAGGCCGTTATTGCCCCTGAAGATCGGCAACTCGTAAATGGCATTAAACACCGCTACATGGCGGCGATCGAATTCAGACGGACCCCACAGATTGTTGGCGTCGAACGCATTCGGGATGATGTCGCGCTGATTCGAACCGTCGTCACTCAGCTTCGAGTAAGTATAGGCACCACTGAAGCTCAAGCCCGAGCGAAAACGCTGACTCACATTAAGCTGCAAGCCGTTGTAGAACGAATCGGATTCGTTATTGGTCGTTCGGATCGTGGCAAAACCCTTATAAGGTCGAAGGAAATCGACACTGATTCCAGGATTAGCCTGCACTGTCCCGGGTTGCAGTTGGTTCAAATTGCGCTCACGCTGTCCGTGAAGGCTCTTACGGCCCACGTAGCCAACTTCGAGGACAAGCCCGGTGGACAACTCACGCTGCATTGTGCCATTCCACGTCCAGGCTTCCGGGTTCTTGAAAATCGGATCCTGCGTAGTGACTGTTTGGGGAAATCCCGAGACAACTCCCGCACCCGCCGGATTGTCGACTAGGCCGTTGGAGGTAGAGACAGTTGGCTGCAGAGGAGGGTTGCCTCCGAGAAACACCGAGTCGCTGATGCCCAGCCGCGTAACGAATCGGCCTACTCCCGCACGAACCACGGTCTTTGAATCGAGCTGGTACGCCAACCCGAGTCGCGGTGACCAGACATTGTGAATCTGTGAGTACTGCTTTTCTCCCTTAAACAGGAAGTTAAACTCACCGCTGTCAGCAATCGGAACGCGGCCCCTTGCCGCTTCGGGCCAACTGTCGCCGGGAATTATCATCCCGTTGTACCGGGCAGCGAGATCACCCGCGATTACAAAGCCGTTGGCGGGATTCAGCGTAGCTGCCCGCGCGGGATTGTAAGAGGCTTCATCGAACACTAGTTGATTGCCCCACAAGCTGTAGTAAGGCTGAATGCGAGTAAACCTGATGCCGTATTCAATCCGAAGCTTATTGGTTGCTTTCCATGAGTCCTGCGCGAATGCCTCGAACATATGGCCGCGGTAGGGAGTGTAGGAACGGTTGCCCAGCTCTGCGTAGGTATTGTAGAGGCCGAGGGCGGCGTCAGAAATTGCTAGTCCGGAGCCACCTGGACGCGTGTTGTTAAACACGAAGCGGCCATTCTGATTGTTTGTGCCGCCAGGAACGCCAGTGACGTTAATCTGATCGAAATCGTTCTGTCCCGAACGCTCGAGGTAGCCGCCAAACTTCAGCGTGTGTGTTCCTTTGATCCAGGTCAAACTATCCGAAAACTGATAGATCGGGCCCGCAGATGATGATGGATACGGACCACCGTCGATCGTTCCAAAATTCTGAATCTCTACAGTCGGAATCTTGTCGAAGATTTCTTTCTGGGGGAAAAGATACGGGTAGGTGATTCCGTATGCGCTGCGACGATAACGATCACCATCGGTTTGAACGGCGATTCTTACGCGATCCGCGCTGGCCGCGAAAAGAGCTTCATTGACCACTGTCGGCCCTATGGTCCAGATGTAGTTCAGCGACGCCGTATCGTTAGGCCGGGTCAGTGTTGCCGGAGCTCGATCGGTCTCGCCGCGGAAAGCGCCCGCGTCCTCCAGATCAAATTTCTGCCAGCGAAGACGAAGATAATGGGCGGACGCTGGGAGGTAATCCATCGCCAGATTGATCTTGCGCTGATTCTGGGAAGCTCCCCGGGCTTGCTGGAAGTTCGCACCCGGTAAGTTGATGTTGGCCGTTGGATAGGAGCGAAGAAGAGCCAGGCCTTGAGGACTAAGACGGTTTGTCGGAATTACGTTGTTGGCGAAACAGGCCGTCTGATCCGCTGCCGAACAAGCGCCGGTTGCATTGGGATCCCTGATGTATTGCGGCGTGGTGTAGAAAGCGTTTGGCGCGGTAAGCAGTTCACGGAAGTCGCCTCGGCGCATCGCCTCGGATGGAACACGAATCCCAGAGGCATTGTTCAGCTGTGTCTGGCGGAAGCGTACCCACTCCTGACTAAACAGCCAGAACAGCTTATTGCGCTCTTTGTTGAAAACCTTCGGAATAAAAACCGGACCGCTCGCAGCGTAGCCAAACTGATTGAAGCGGAACGGCTCCGCCTGACTGTTGATCTCGGGATTCGGGTTTCGATTGCGTGCCCAGCTGTTTGCATTCATCGCCGAGTTGCGGAAGTACTCATACAAGTCAACGTGGAAATCACGTCCACCACTCTTGGTAACGATGCGCACCTGGCCACCGGATGACCGCCCGTATTCCGCGTTGTAGTTGGCCGTCAGCACCTGAATCTCCTGCACTGCGTCAACGTCGGCAACACCGATGCTGGTGCCGTTGGACCGGGTGCGAACGGCAACCGCGCCGTCGAAGGCGATCAGGTTGTCCTGCGTGCGTGACCCATTAATGTTCAGACCGCCTGTGGTGAGTCCGAAGCTAAATCCCGCAAGCGCTCCGCCACTGACACCAGGCTTAAGCAGCGCCAGTAGTAGCGGGTTACGTCCGTTCAGTGGAATGTTCTTGATTTCGTTGGTTGTGATCAGCTTGCCGACCGTCGCCGTTTCCGACTGGATGGCGGCCGCTTCGGACACAACATTGACGACCTCGGTCGCCTGTCCAACGGTCATGTTGGCGTCGACTGTCGTCGCGATATTCGGATCGAGTTTATTATTTGTTTTTTCGTAGCGCTTGAAGCCCGTTGCTTCAACGCTCACCGTATAGAACGCTGGAGGAAGACTCGACACGATGTAGTAGCCTGCATCGTTCGTCGTTGCTTTGCGCTCAGTACCGGTTGCTTCGTTCTTGATGGAAACGGACGCGTTTGGAATCGTTCCACCGGACGGGTCGCGCACAAATCCGGAAATCGCTGCCGTATCGGATTGCGCTAGAGCAGCTGAGGTCAGACAAAGGAACAGGGCCGTGACAGCACCTATTTCCTGAGCCCAACGGCGTACGTGGCTCATAATGCGAAACACTCCTGAAGCTGAGATCGGGAGAAACTTACCCGTCTTGTTAGTCTATCCCTACTTTTCAGGTGCGGCAACTCTAACGAATCGATTCGTTTAACGGTATTCCGAGCCAGTTTTTCTACTGTTTTTGGAAGCTGCGTCCGAACAGATTTGACGCTTGCCGTATTTCACTTATTCTGCAAAAGCTAGCGCTTTCAAAGTGCAGTTAACTATGGTAAACTTCTTCGCATGAAGGGTCGTTTATTCCTCCTGTTGCTCGTCCTCTCCATCAGTGGGTTTGCCCAGATGACCGCAGTCTTGAGGGGCACGGTTTCTGACCGTAACGGTGGAGCAGTCGGGAACGCCTGGGTCAAAATCGAAAACTCGTTAACGGGGTATCAGCAGCTCGTCGCCACCGATGACCAGGGTCGTTTCCAGGCTACGAATATTCCCTTCCAGACTTACTCGGTGGTGATCGGAAAAGACGGCTTTGCGCCTGTGGTGCAGACAGCCATACTGCGCACTAGCGTCCCTTCGGACGTGGCCATTCAGCTGGAGGTGCGCTCCGACCTGACGAGTATTGAGGTAAACGGCGACACCAGCAGAACTCTGGTGGATGCCCAGAGTACAGGAACAAGAACGGAACTAAACCGGCTCGATATGGAGAGAATGCCAGTTGCGCCAAGCGCGCGTGGCCTGGAATCCATGCTGCTGAGCATGCCTGGATTTGCCGCCAATGCGAACGGGGCCATTCATCCCCGCGGCGCCCATAACCAGATGACCTACGTGATTGACGGAATGGCGATCAGTGACCAGCTCACCGGCGCTTTTGGGAATGCAATCGACTCTTCTGTCGTGCAGTCGATTGAGCTGCTTACCGGGAACATACCCGCTGAATTTGGCAATAAAGTCTCCGGCGTGGCTATCGTCACAACCCGCACAGGCATCGGAACCGGCCGCCGCTTTTCGGGCAGCACACAGGCCCTTGCAGGAGGCTTCGACACGCTGGGCAACGTGACCCAACTCACGGGAGGAACGCACAAATGGGGCTACTTTGCCTCGTTTAACGCGCTCAAGTCAAACCGGTTTCTGGATCAGGTCGCGATTCCTAACCTGAATAACGGAGGCAACTCGGAACGGGTATTCGAGCGCCTCGATTATCAGCCCACCGGTGTCGATCAGCTCCGTTGGAATTTCATGTCAGGACGTTCTTCTTTTCAGGTAGCGAATCTCCCGTCTCAACATGCGGCAGGGCAGGATCAGCGTCAGCAGATGGCAGATGTTTCCGCCTCCTTCGGGTGGACGCGGACTCTCAATTCGTCCTCAACGCTGGACACTACTGTATCGGTACGCAGCGCCCGTGCGCAGCTGTTTCCAAGTCCTTTCGATACCCCGGTAACGGCGGAACAGGACCGCCGCTTGTCGACGTATCAGGCGGGCAGCCGCTGGAACAAGGTCGCCGGGCGACATACTTTGAGAGTCGGGTTCGACATCCAGCGATTTCCTGTCCGCGAAGAGTTCCGGTATGCGGAAACGATGCCTGTTCGTACGCCGGATGTACTGTTTTCCGCAAAAGATGCCGGAGGCCTCTACACCGGTTTCGCACAGGATTCGGTTCGACTCGGAAACCTGCAACTTACGCTGGGACTGCGCTACGACTCGTACCAGTTTCTGGTAAACGGAGCGCAATGGCAGCCGCGTGTCGGCTTCGCGTATCGCCTTCGGGGTACCAATACAGTTCTGAGGGGTTCCTACAATCGGACCTATCAAACGCCGCCCAATGAAAATCTGCTGCTCTCCGGCAGAGGCAAGCTCCCCATAAAACCAGAGCGCCAGAATGTGCTGGAGGCCGGTTTACAGCAAAGTCTCGGCCGGCGCCTGAGCCTCAACACCGCTTACTTCCACAAGAATTCGGTGGACATGCAGGACAACGATAACTTCCTGAACACCGGCATCATCTTCCCAATCACCCTCGCCCAGTCCCGCACCAACGGAGCCGAAGCCCGCCTGACTCTGCTGCCAACCGCGAAGTTTTCGGGTTCTCTCAGCATCACCCATCTGCGAACGATCGTGACGCCGCCGTTTAGTGGTGGATTGTTTCAGGGAAACGATCCCACAGTCACCTTTGGAACGAGACCCTTCGTCATCGATCACGATCAGCCTCTTGGCGTTCACGGGTTGCTGCAGTACACCCTAACGCGACGGCTCTGGGTCAGCACGTCCATTCGCTACGACAGCGGTTTAGTCAGCAATCCATCTGATCCGGCTACGGTAGCAGCAGATCCTGACTATCGCGATCTGCTGCCCTACGTTGACCTGGAAGGGGATCCAGCCCGCGTGCGCCCGCGTACAGTTTCAGACCTCGCCATGGGGTTTGACGGTCACCGGGGGGACCGGAGACGCTGGGATGTCATGTTTCAACTCGCGAACGTGGCGAGCGTGACGGCTCTCTATAACTTTCAGTCCGTGTTTGTAGGCACAAGGCTGATCGCTCCGAGAACTGCCTCGGTAAAACTCAGAGTCTGGTTCTAGGGGAGGAAAAAGCTATCGGCGGCAATATCCGCG
>JACMLA010000906.1 GCA_014379815.1 Bryobacteraceae bacterium
GGATTCGGGGGCGGCGCGGAGGGAAGTTTCTAGTAGGCAGCATCAGTTACGTGCGGAAGGAATTCCAGCCATGATAACAGGGTAGCAAACTTCACACCTAAGCTCAGATCGGGAAGCCTGTCCAGAGTAGCCTGAAGCAGTGAAGCACCTGGTCCTACTGGGCGACCGGAATCCTGATTTCCTGACGCATCGCGAGCTGGAATCCACTCTCGCCCTCCTGCCTGGTGACGTCAGCGTGGAATGGGTGGCAACCGATTCGCCCGACGCGGCAAGCGTGAACGAAGCCGACGGTCTGTGGGTGATCCCCGGGAGCCCTTACCGGAATGACGAAGTGGTCTACTCCGCAATACAATCGGCGCGAATCACCGGGCAGCCTTTTCTCGGAACCTGCGGCGGATTCCAGTACGCAGTCGTAGAATTCGCGCGCAATGTGGCAAAGATAGTTACCGCCCAGCACGCAGAGACAGCAGCAGGACCGGACGACCTGGTTGTAGACCGCCTGGCGTGTAGCCTCGTCGGCGAAGAGCGGACCATCTGCCCAGTGCCGGGAACTCAGTTCGCGTCCATAACCGGGCCGCAACCCTTTACTGGTTTCCACTGGTGTAACTACGGCTTGTCACCTGCGTGGCTGGAGGCTCTTGCCAGCCATGGACTCGTCGTCGCCGCAACCGCCCCAGACGCTGGTGTCGAGGCAATCGAACTGGCTGAGCACCCATTCTTCGTGGCCACACTGTTTCAACCGCAAGTGGGATGCGCAGCTGCAGGAAAGCTGCATCCGCTAATTGCCGCCTTTACCGACGCCATACGTAGTCCCATAAACTTGAGGGCATGACCGCATCTGAGCTGGCCGAACGCCTCAATTGTCGCGTTCACGGAGATGGATCGCGGGAAATCTCCGGCGTGGCACCCATGGAACGGGCAGAAGCTAAACACCTCACCTTCCTCGCCAATCCAAAGTACGCGAGCCGGGTAAGGCTCACCAGAGCGGGAGCAATCCTGGCGGCTGAGCCTCTAGAAGCTGACATAACCACGCTCGTCTCCACCAATCCATACCTCGATTTCGCCCGTGCTCTGGCATGCTTCTATCGCCCTCCAAAGCCCTCTGCGGGTATCAGTCCGCTGGCTTCCATTGATGCCACTGCGCAAGTTGGTCCGAATGCCTCGATAGCGCCTTTCGTTGTCGTCGGGCCCCGCGTGACGATAGGAGCGAATGCCGTCCTTCACCCCCACGTTGTGATCTACGAGGGAGCTGTAATTGGAGATGATTTCCTCGCGCATTCTCACGCCACCGTGCGCGAATTCTGCCAGATTGGCAACCGGGTAATACTGCAGAACAGCGTCGTGGTCGGAGGCGACGGTTTCGGGTTCGCCAAACGCGCCGATGGCACTCACGAGAAAATCGTACAGTCTGGAATTACGACAATCGAAGATGACGTCGAAGTGCAGAGCCTCACTTCCGTCGACCGAGCGACGATGGGGGAAACGCGAGTGAAACGGGGCGCCAAGATCGACAGTCTGGTTCAGATCGGGCACGCCTGCGTCGTAGGTGAAGACAATATCATTTGCG
The DNA here is from genome assembly GCA_014379815.1 of Bryobacteraceae bacterium. The sequence goes on from JACMLA010000906.1 coordinate 1,568, forward strand.
CCCAGACAGGTCTCGCAGGAAGCAGCGTTCTGGAGAAAAACGTCCTGCTCGCTGGACAAGTCGGAGTGTCCGGACACTTGACCATACATCAAGACGCAACCGTCTACGCGCAGAGTGGAGTCGGTGGCGATGTTCCGGCCGGCACGCGGATATCGGGCAGCCCGGCCTTCGCCAGCAAAGACTGGCTGCGCGCCATAACAGCTTTCCAGAAATTACCCGATATACTTCGCGCAGTGAAGCAACTGGAAAAGCGCGTGCAGGAACTTAGTCCAAATGCGTCTCAACAGCCATGAGTGACCAGACGGGTGTTCCGCAGGCTGTCCGAAAGCCTGTCGCTTACAAAAATTCGGAATTTATCGAAGGCCCTGATGGGCGGGGATTGCGCATTCTATCCGAATATCTGCAGCCTCTATCGCATCTTCGTGACGAAAAAGTCCAGGACACGGTGGTCTTCTTCGGCTCCGCAAGAATCCACGAAAACGGCCCTCTGGCCAGGTACTACAACGAAGCCCGGGAACTGGCCCGGCTTTTCACCCAATGGTCGGACAGTCTCGATCACGCAAGTCGCCGTTTCGTAGTCAGCACCGGAGGTGGGCCCGGAATCATGGAGGCGGCCAACCGGGGTGCCTGGGAAGCGCAGGGCAAGAGCATTGGGCTCAACATCGGCCTCCCGTTCGAGCAATTTCCAAATCCGTACATAACGCCTGAGCTTTCTTTCGAATTCCACTACTTCTTCATGCGGAAGTTCTGGTTCGCATATCCCGCCAGGGCTATGGTCATCTTTCCAGGTGGCTTTGGAACCATGGATGAAATGTTCGAGATGCTGACTCTGATGCAGACACAGAAGATCGAAAGCAAGATCATTCTCGTGCTCTACGGAACCGATTACTGGCACAAGGTCATTAACTTCGATGCCCTGGTCGAATTCGGAACCATCAGCCCCGAAGACATTCACTTGTTTCAGGAAGCCGACGACCCGCAAACCGCTCTGCGAATCCTGCAGGAAGGATTGGGAACCCACTACCTTTCAGCGGAGGAGCCTGTGGAACAGCCAGAAAGCGAAACGCCAACCCTTGCGAAGTCGCGGGTATAAACTCCGGGCGGCTAGTACACTGGCAATGCCAGCATGAAGATCGTCATCGGGTGGGTCGAGTGGACATTTGCTGCCCTCCTGCTTGCCTATACCTTCCTGTCTTTTGTGCCCGGTGCGGCACCCTTTCAGTTTTTGTTAAAGGTCGCCTCCGCAGTCTTTGGCGGCTGGGTGTTTGCGCGTTTCGCTCGCCGTGTGGTGCAGAACCTGCTGTGGCGATTGCGCAATCGCCTCATCGTGGCGTATGTCTTTATCGCCCTCGTGCCGGTAGTCCTCATCAGCATTCTGGTGGGCGTAGGAGCATCGTTTCTGGGCGGACAGCTAACCATCTATCTCGTTACTTCTGAGCTGGAACGGAGAACAGCTGCGCTACGGGGCACCATAGAGTTTCTCGCCCATAACACCACGGGAGAACAGACCGGCTGGGCAGAGAATGCTGTCCCCATACTCGAACGTGAAAATCCTGGAATCCAGTTGCGGATTCAGGACGGCACCACCTGGGTCTATCCCGCGGATTCGGAC
>JACMLA010000113.1 GCA_014379815.1 Bryobacteraceae bacterium
AATAGGCATCGACTCTGCAATTGCCGCCAATATCAAAATCCACGACTGGATCTGCCGCACCTTTCGCGGTTCCGTCGAAGTTCCAGTCGATTCCAAAGTCTCCGATCCTGGTCGTCATCCGGTTGCGAAAGGCGGAGCCGCAGCCGCGCTGGTCGCCCCCCGCCGCGCCGCCGTCGAACCATCGCGTCCGAAAGAGCGCCGCGCCCACGCTGGCTGATTCGACCAGAGCGGCTTCGTCCAGATCATTCAGCTTCTTGCCGGAATAATCGAAAACAACGCTGCCGTCGTTTTTCGCCAAACCCGGCAGAGTGTACATGTAGTTCATGACACTTTGGTACTGAGGCTTATAGTTTCGATTCTCGTTGCCACCGTGTCTGAGATTCAGGTTGTGTCCGAATTCATGCAGAAAACACCCAACCTGTTCCTGACGATTTCCAACTTTGCCTGTGAAGTTGGCGAAGGCCATAATCGTGTCTCCGCCGGGAAGGTCCGCGATGCCACAGGACTCGGTGTCCGATTCCACGCCATCCTTGTCTTTCAAAGAGTATTTGTGTGCCCAAAGAGAGTAATGAAAGATGAAGCGCCGATTGTCCTGGAAATTCCGTCGGCCTGCGGGACCGTTCGCGTTTTTGATGCTTTCCAGACCGCCCTTCATGCCAACCGACGCCTGCTCGGCCAGTTCCTCTCCGCCATTGAATAGCGCGCTCTGGCCAATGTCCGTGTGCACGATGATGTTCTGATCACCGAATGCTTTTGTGAAATCAGTTAACGCGCCCGCCACAGGCTTATGGTCGTGGTCCGCCGCCTTCATCCAGTCAATCTCGATGAACAAATCGCGCTTGGCCTTATCGGCACCCATGGCTTTGAGGTCCAGCATCGGAGCAGTCGCCTGACTGGTGGTCCGCTCCATATCCCGAAAGCCGTTGTCTTCCCATGTGTCGAGCAGCCCGTCCTTGTCAGCATCCTGCACAGTCGTGCTGAACGCGATCGCAGCCCACGTCAGGCAATCGCCGCCTCCCGGTGGAAGTGCCTTTGCGTCAGACGACGTGGATGCCGAAGAGGCGTTGGCAGGCACGTCGGCGGTGACATCGTACTCCAGCGTGTCCCAATGCTTTCCCAGTGCGCCCTTAAAAGCACCGGTAGCTTCAAGAACCTTGCCGTTGAAGTACAGGTTGCTCTTGACGTTTGCCTGCCCGCCACCCACTATATGTGTCATCCGGGCTTTGCGAACCGCATTTGCCGTAGCCGCCTGGTAAAATCCCGCGAGATTGGTATTGAAAGAAAAGTTCGGTGGTCGCACCGTAAAGGCGCCGTCAAAAAGGACTATGCCGCGATACGGGCGTCCGACCAGACGCCAGATCACTACCAGTGAGGCACCGAGGGTAACCGGGGCCGTGCTGATGTTCCCACTGTCGGGCAATTCAACTGCATAGGGTCCTTTGCCGTCGTAGGTATCGCCGCTAACCTTTAAAAATTGCAGAACGTCGGCGCGGTACACTGTCACCTTCGACGGAACCAGACAAGGCGAAGCTACCTGGCCTAGCGATGTGCCGGCAATTGCCTTGCCGTTGAACTTTCCCGCAGCGCCTGTACCTAGCGTTTCCCAGTACAAATACGCCGCAAGTATCTCCGCGTTTGCCGGGATTCCGTCGACGGTGATGTTTGCTTTCGCTGTACCTCCGGAACCTGTGGCGGCCATGCCAACACCGCCGGTTGCGTAGTCACCGGTTAAGAAATAATTCTTGAAATATTTGAGATTAGTGACGTTGAAGTTAATAGCTCCGAACGACGCGGAAGCAATGACAAAAAGAGCGACAAGCCGTGCAATCATGCGCGTCTCCTCTGATCTTGCCGCGATCATATCACCCGAACTCACACTGTCAAATGAAATTTTTCATTCACAATGAAGTTTGTAAATTCAGAAACACTTCGTATTTAGGGTAGGTAACTACAGGTGGGCCAAATCGAAAAACACGTCAGGTGGAACGGCCCATGTTGAGTACCTGGGCTGATCCACCTGACGCCACAACAAGTCTTACGCCGTGCGGGCGGCTTCGGACTTGTCGCTTCCCGTGATTGCCGCCTGTGCAGCGGCGAGGCGTGCGATCGGCACGCGGTACGGCGAGCACGAGACGTAGTTCATGCCCACGCGGTAGCAGAACTCGACCGAGCTGGGCTCACCGCCGTGCTCACCACAGATGCCGATTTCCAGATCGGGCCGTGTTTGCCGGCCGCCTTCCACCGCCATCTTAATGAGCTTGCCAACACCTTCCTGATCGAGGACGCCGAAGGGATCGGCCTTGAAGATTTTGCGATCTTCATAGTCACGCGAAAACTTCGTATAGTCGTCGCGTGAAAGACCCATCGTGGTCTGTGTCAGGTCGTTCGTACCGAAGGAGAAGAATTCCGCCTCACGTGCGATCTGATCAGCAAGCAGCGCCGCGCGGGGAATCTCGATCATGGTTCCGACAAGGTAGTGCTGGTCGGTGAGATTTGCCTTAGTGAGCACTTCAGTGGCAACCCTCTTCACAATCGCCTTCTGATTCTCCAGTTCCTGAACAGAACCGACCAGAGGAATCATGACTTCCGGAAGGACTTTCTTACCCTTCTTCGCCACAATTACGACAGCCTCAAAAATTGCACGGGCCTGCATCTCGGTAATCTCTGGATAGGTGATTCCGAGACGGCATCCGCGGTGCCCGAGCATCGGATTGAATTCGTGCAGTTCTTCCACGCGCTTCAGCAGATCGGGTATGACTTTCTTGAGATTGCGTCCGTCAGCGCCGAAATTGGCATAGCGCTGAATCATCTCTTTCTTGGCCTTGTTATCAGCCGCTGGCAGCCTCGCCAGATCGACCATCAGCTCTTCACGCTTGGGCACAAACTCATGAAGAGGAGGATCCAGCGTGCGAATTACGACAGGGAATCCGTCCATCGCTTCGAAGAGTCCGGCAAAGTCCTTGCGCTGCATGGGAAGCAACTTCAGAAGAGCTTTGCGACGTTCCACCTCGCCTTCGGCGAGAATCATTGCCTGCATCAGCGGCAAACGATCTTCTGCAAAGAACATATGCTCTGTGCGGCAAAGGCCAATACCCTCGGCCCCGAACGCACGCGCAACCTTCGCATCGCGTGGGATGTCAGCGTTGGCGCGAACACCGAAATTGCCGCGGAACTTATCGGCCATTTTCATGAACTTCGCAAATACCGGCGAGTTCGGATCCGGATCTTCGGTCTGCGCCTGGCCCAGATAAACATCGCCGGTAGTGCCGTTTACCGAGACCCAGTCACCTTCCTTGATGGTCAGCGTTTTCCCTGTGGTCTTGACCGTCGCCACACCGCCGCGTTCATTGATCGCCAGCGCGCCGCAGCCGACCACGCACGGGCGACCCATACCCCGCGCAACCACAGCGGCATGAGACGATTTGCCACCGACCGCGGTCAAAATGCCTTTTGCGGCATCCATGCCGTGAATGTCGTCCGGGGTTGTCTCCTTGCGAATCAGAACCACCGGTGACTTCGCCGCCATAATCACTGCGGCTTCAGAGGTGAACGCAAGACGGCCGACCGCGGCGCCAGGCGAAGCATCAATACCCCTGGCAAGTTTGGTCAGCTTCCCCAGACTGCTGGCGTTGAAAACCGGGTGCAACAGCTGGTCGAGCTGTGATGGAGCAACGCGTCCGACCGCCGTTTTGTCATCAATCAGACCCTCCTCAAACATCTCGACCGCAACCCGGACCGCAGCTGGACCGGTACGCTTCCCGTTACGGGTCTGGAGCATATACAGCGTGCCATCCTCGACCGTAAACTCGAAGTCCTGCATGTCCTTGTAAGCCTGCTCGAGCTTTTGCGTGATCTCAAAAAGCTGCTTGTAGGAATCCGCGTTCCAGTCCTTCAGTTCGCTGATCGGCTGGGGAGTACGGATTCCGGCAACCACATCTTCGCCCTGAGCATTGACGAGGAATTCGCCGTAGAACACCTTCTCGCCCGAGCCGGGATCGCGGGTGAAGCCGACGCCGGTACACGAGGTCTCGCCCATGTTGCCGAATACCATCGACTGGATGCTGCACGCGGTTCCCAAGCGGTCCTCAATCTTCTCCATCTTGCGGTAGTAGGAAGCCTTGGGAGCCCACCAGGAATTGAAGACTGCGTTACGCGACATGATCAGCTGTTCCTTCGGATCCTGAGGGAACTCGCGCTTGGCATACTTGCGGACTGTCTTCTTATAGTCGTCGATGATGGCGCGAAGATCTTTTGCGTTCAGATCCGTATCGAGTTTGCTCTTCGCTTTTTTCTTCCGCTCGTCGAAGATATCGTCAAAGTGCTCCATGCCAATGCCCATGGAGACTTCGCCAAACATCTGGATGAACCGCCGGTAGCAGTCGTAGGCGAATCGCGGATTTCCGGTCTTCTCCGCCAGACCTTCGGTGGTGGCATCGTTCAACCCGAGATTCAGGATCGTATTCATCATGCCGGGCATGGAGAATTTCGCACCGGAACGAACGCTGAGCAGCAGTGGATCTGAAGGATCGCCAAGCTTTTTGCCCGTCATGTCTTCTACGCGCGAGACTGCCTGCCAGATCTGTTCGTCGACTTCCGCGGGCACCTTTTGATCGTTATCAAAGAACAGATTGCAGACGTCGGTAACGATGGTGAATCCCGGGGGCACTGGCACGCCAGCCTTACTCATCTCAGCCAGGTTGGCACCCTTGCCACCCAGCTGATCCTTCATATCTTTGTCGCCCTCGGCCGTTCCGCCGCCGAACAGGTAGACATATTTCGTTGCCATCAGGCGCTCTCCTTGCAATTTACGGTTGTGTATTTACTACGATTTCGGAAAAGTCTGCGATCGCTGAAAACTCAGAGATCAGGCTGCTCAGCAGTGTCAGCCGGTTGCACCGGAGGCGCTCATCAGGAGCGTTCACCAGCACTTTATCGAAGAATTTGTCGACGGCAGGACGTAGATCCGCTATGGACGCGAGTACTTCGTGATACGTACCCTGCCTGCTGATCTTTTGTTTTGTTGCGACCACCGCAGCTGCCAGATCCGCTTCCGGTCCAGCCTCCAGCAAATCCGGATCTATGGGACCGGTGGGCTGAAAGTCAGCCTGCCTCAGGATGTTCTGGATGCGCTTAAAGCTGGCCGCTAGTGGCTCGAAATCCGCAGTTGGGCGAACCAGCCTGATTGCTTCCAGCCTTTCCTGAAGATCTACAAGTAAGTCTGACCTCGAAGCGAGTGCGGCGTTGACCTCATCGTACTTGTAGCCACATACCTCCCGGAAGTAGTGGCGCACCCGATCAATGAGAAACTCATGTAACTGGGAGTCACCTGCCGTGAGCGTCGAAAGAGCCAGCGGCAGTTTACCCTCAACCAGAATCTTGATTACGCCCTGCGCAGCGCGCCGCAGCGCAAAAGGATCCTTCGATCCAGTCGGCACAAGCCCGATGGCAAAACAGCCACGGAGGGTATCTGCCTTGTCCGCCAGCGCGACGATCTGCCCGATCCTGCCGCCGGGAATCGAATCTTCCATACTGACAGGCTTGTAGTGTTCGTAGACTGCGCGCCATACAGGTTCCGGAGCTCCCTGATGCTTTGCATACAGCCCTCCGACAACTCCCTGCAACTCCGTAAACTCTTTCACCATTTCCGTAGTGAGATCGCACTTACAGAGGCCGGCCGCGCACGTCGCATAGCTGGTGTTCTCGTGCAAAGTCACCGCTAGTTCTTTTGCAAGATCGGCGACACGACGTGTTTTTTCGTAGTAAGAACCGAGTTTGGCCTGGAAGGTTACGTTCCTGAGATCCTCCACACGATCGCCGAGCATTCTCTTCAGATCGACACTCCAGAAGAACCGTGCGTCGTTGAAGCGCGCCCGCAGAACACGTTCGTGACCTTTCTGCACCAGCCCGTCAGGATCGCCATCGCTGTTCATCACGGCGATAAATTCAGGCTGCAATGTGCCATCCTGATCAGCTACGGAAAAGTAGCGTTGATGATGCCGCATCACGGTGGTCAGGATCTCTTTCGGGAGCTCCAGAAATGCAGGATCGAAGGTGCCCCGAAGGGGCGTGGGGAACTCCGTCAGATAGACTAGCGTCTCCAGCAGTTCCTCATCCCGCACAACACCGGCGTCGAGTGCGGCTTCGATACGACTGCGCCGCTCCGCCGCGGAAAGAACAACACCGTTCTGCTTTAGCTGCTGCTCATAATTCGCGATGTTTACGATCGTGTTCGGCTTACCGAGAATCCGGTGCCCACTCGTCGTGTTTCCGGAGGAGACACCCGCGAACGTGAACGGGACCACGTCCTCTCCGAGCAAAGCCACAATCCACCTGATAGGGCGGATAAACCGAGGGCCAGTCCGGGATGTCCAGTACATGGTTTTCGGGAAGTAGATCTTGCCCACGATACCGGGCAAGGCTTCTCCCAGAACTTCCACGGTACGGCGGCCGGGGATGTCTTTCCCGACAGTCCAGTACTCGCCTTTGGGCGTCACCACTTTGCGCAGGTCCGTCAGATTAACTCCCTGCTTCTTCGCAAACCCAGCGACTGCACCCTCACTGGCGGACGTAGGTGGGCCCGATACGCTGACCGTTTGATCAGGCTGCGCGGCGAGCGACGGGCCTGCTCGCAGAACCAGGCGTCGCGGTGTTGCATCGACCGCGCTCACCTCTCCGCCAAGGCGGTGCTCCGCCAATAGCGCCGAAAACAGTTCGCTCAGATTCCCCAGCGCAGGCACAATCATCCAGTCCGGGATCTCCTCAACGCCGAGCTCCAGAAGAAACGCAAGACTCATCAGGCAACCGCCTCATTGGCAGCAGGATAGTTTTGCTCCATCCACGCCTGTGCAACCCCGACGGCAACCTTGCGGACCCGTGCGATGATTCCTACTCTCTCGGTGACACTGATCGCCCCGCGCGCGTCGAGCAGGTTGAATGTGTTCGAGCACTTCAACACGTAATCATAGGCAGGCAGCAGCGGGAAACGGCGCTTGTCTTCATATGCTGGGAAGAGATCCAGTAAGCGCCGTGCTTCGGCTTCATAGATGTCGAACAATTTCCAAAGCGCAGAGACATCCGCAAGCTCGAAGTTGTATACCGAGTGCTGCAGTTCGTCAGCCAGGCGGACCTGAGAATAGCGGAATCCAGGAGCCCACTGGATGTCGTAAATGCTATCGGCACCCTGGAGGAAAGCAACCAGCCTTTCCAGACCGTATGTGATTTCGGCGGGTACCAGGTCCAGATCGACACCACCGCATTGCTGAAAGTAAGTGAACTGAGTAATCTCAAGACCGTCCAGCATCACCTGCCAGCCGATGCCCCACGCCCCCAGTGTCGGAGACTCCCAGTTGTCCTCTTCGAATTTTATGTCGTGCCTGCGCAGATCGATTCCAATCGCTTCGAGGCTCTTGAGATAGAGATCAAGGACGTTATCAGGTGAAGGCTTCAGGATGACCTGGAGTTGCTGGTGCTTGTACAACCGGTTGGGGTTCTCGCCGTAGCGGCCGTCAGCGGGACGACGGCTGGGCTGCACGTAGGCAACACGATACGGATCTGGCCCGAGCACCCGCAGGAACGTCTCGGGGCACATCGTACCCGCGCCGACCTCCATGTCATAGGGCTCCTGAATGACACAGCCGCGGTCGGACCAGTACTTCTTCAGTTTGAAAAGCGTTTCCTGAAAGACGTCCATTTCCTCAGATACTTTCCAGCAGGGAAACTGTCTGTAAGCGACGTTCGATATGATCCTGCATGCTGCGAATCAGAGATCTTCGAAGGTCGGCAGCGGTCTTACTCGTCCATTCGCGTGGCTGCAATTGCGCAATCGGAGTTTGTATCATTTCCATCGCGAGATTGCGGGAATCCTCGCTAATGCGCATTTCTCCGAGAAACCCGGACAGGCGAACCGCCCATAAGCTGAAGTAGGCGATCGCTGGCCAAACCGCTCCTGCAGGATCGCTTCTGACGTACTCGAGAACCGACAGCAGCAACCGGAAGAAGACTTCGTTGGGTTCATCGGGCGGCAACAACTGCTCACTGACTTCAGCGATGTAGTCCAGCGCCACACAGGCACCGTAATCACCGGCGATGCCCATTTGCGACTGAATCAATTCGCAATGATGAAGACTGGCCAGTTCGCGGTTCTCGCGCTGCGAGTACGACATAGTTACGTGGGACAGCCGCTCGAGACCGGAACCAAAAGAACTTTTCGGCTTTCGGGCAGCCCGTGCGACTCCCCTCAGCTTGCCACCTTCTCTCGTGAAAAAACTAACGATGAGGTCACCTTCACGGAATGGGTACGTGCGGAGCACAAGGGATTCGCTGGCCTGAGCCGGCATTTCAGTTTAACGATTCGCAATGCTTTTTCTAAACCATTCAGGTTATCACGCAGGAATTCAATTACGGCATTTCGGCTTGTTTATTCCTGCCATTCTAAGCTGGATTGAGTGTGTTAGTCTTATGGAAGTGTACTTCCCGGTGCACGCCGCCCACACAGGTTTGTCGCACATGGACGGGTGGGTGAGTGGTTAAAACCAACAGACTGTAAATCTGTCACTCCTTGCGAGTTACGAAGGTTCGAATCCTTCCCCGTCCACCATCAATGCAGAAGAGTTTCCTTTAGCCGGTCCAGAGTTTTCAGGAAGGGCTTAGGGTCGTTTAGCACACGCGTCACAACCAGCGCACCCTCGATTTCAATGATGGCCTGCTGGGCCCGGTTGCGAGACTCCGCTGCCCCTATACCCGTCTCCCGCGCCAGTCCCGCAAACGCGTCTGTCCAGGCGCCCAGGCTTTCACGCACTTTGTCCCGAATGGGATCGGAACTGCCGATCGTCATGCAATCCAGAACACACGGGAGAGAACCACGTTCGTAAAACTCTTTCAAATTACGCGCCACATCCTGCAGCCTTGCTGACGGCTGCTGCGAAGGATTTGCGAGGGGCTCGATAACGTTCGCGCGAAACCAGTTTCCCGTCCACGTAATAACGGCCGACGCCATTTCTTCTTTGCCGCCGGGATAGCGGTGGTACAAGCTCGCGCGCTCCAGTCCCGTGGCCTCTGAGAGCAACCGGATACTGGCACCCTCATACCCATGAATCCTGAATACATGCGCAATGCGCTCGATAAGCGCATCGTCACTAACTTTAGGTACTGCCATCGACAACCTCTACCGTATCCCCCTCGCGCACGATTCCTGGCCGCAACACGGAACAGTTCAGTCCAAGGACCCCATCGAAATCGCGTTGTATCCGACGCAGCACGCCCGTATCCTGTTCCAGTGTGTCTGGATCGAAAGTAGTCATAATGCACCGTCCACGCAGGTCGGCACTTGCAATCAGAACCTCGCCGATCCGGAGCGTCTTGCCTTCCCAGTCGCGTTCCTCCAAACCCTTGACACCCCCGATCAGCAGGTTGGGGCGAAACCTGCGGCTGTCCACGCCTACCTCAGCGATCGCACCGTCGGTCGCAAGCAGGAGTGGAAGAATGTCATATCGCCCTTCAGGACTGTCATCGCGAACCAGCCTGCAACCCGGTCCGGCCGCAGCGATGACGTCTGCTTTCACTTCAGCCGAGTCCCAGGAACGACCGTCGACAACAGGTTCGTTATCCGGACCGAGAACTGCCTTGTGCCCGAGGAGTGCGGGTCGTGTACGTGCCGTGATCCTGCGACCGCGTGCGTCCATGACGTGAACAACGCGGTCGCCGAAGATTCCATCGAAACCAAGTCCGGCTGAAGGCAGGCGCTCACCGCCCATCGACTTGACCGGATAACGCCAGATCTCAGCCAGATACATGGTTATAGTCCTGCCGTCGCTGGTTTCACTCTCGGGAAGTCTACCTCGGTTGCCGCCGCGATGTTGAAGTAGTTAGTAAAAACGTTCAGTGCCACATGCGCGAGTAACTCGGCGATCTCACCCTCGGAAAAGCCGGCAGCGCGAACTGTGGCAAAATCCGCTTCGGAGATCTCCCCACGGGTCTCATTCACCCGTTTGGCAAACAGGAGTCCAGCGGCGTTCTTGTGGTTCGGGTCTTTCGCCAGCCGGGCATTCTCCAGCTGCTCAGGCTGCAATCCTGCCAGACTCCCAAATGCAGTGTGGGCGGAAAGACAGTACTCGCAGCCATTCGCCTCGGCGACTGTCAGGGCAAGTTCTTCCCGGTAACCAGCATTGAAGGAACCGTGCGCGAGAGCGTTGCTGAGGCTTAGATAGCCGTCCAGAACTGCCGGCGATTGTGCCATTGCCTTCATCATGTTGGGGGTAATGCCGAGTTTAGCCTGAACGCCGTCGAGCAGTTGTTTGGCTTTGCCGGTGGCGGTGGCGGGATCTATTGGGTTAAGGCGCGACATAGATGTTCTCCTGTTCACGTTCATGTTTTACCGAACGTTCGGTATTATGATGGACTAGTCGACCGAGAAGTTGCAGCAAATACTTGCGGTATTGGAACAGGTGTGATGCGTTGTCGCAGTCTGTCTATCCCCAGAGTCTTTGTTTGCAGTCCCGTATGGAGTGGACCTCTCCTTGCCTGACCCATGTCATGCGCTATGTCTTTTTCCTGCTGGCAGCGACCTGCCTTCATGCCCAGCTGAAGTGGCCCGAGCGCCTCGAGGTTGGCTTCAAAGCTGGTTCTGCACTAAACGATCCCGCCAGCCAGACCAATGTACTGTCGACCTACAACCAGAGTCGCTGGACGGGCGGCCCGACCGTGGAGCTACATCTGCCTTTTCGTTTTGCGCTTGAGTTCGATGCCCTGTATTGGACAAATCGCAGTACTTTTAACTCCATCTTTTCATTGGGAGCGACTCTGAGTCCCTACTCCGTAACATCTCAGCAGAAAACGGAAGTTTGGGACCTTCCGCTACTCCTGAAATACCGTTTCCGTGTCGGTTCGATTCGTCCGTTTATCAGTGCGGGCTATCTGTTTGCACACCAATCAACCAACAGGTCCTGGGCGTACCAGTGCCAGGGCCCACAGAACTCTTGCGCGTCGCCTGATTTCCCGAACGTACAACTCGGAGGACGCTCAGAGTATTCGCGGTTTCAGTCAGGACCTACCGCCGGAGCGGGCCTCGAATTTAAGACGCGCTACCTCAGAATCTCTCCGGAGTTGCGCTTTAGCCGCCTTCTTTACGATTCCCGCGATAACCGGTTTACCGCGATGGTCGGGTTCACCTTTGGCGGAAAGAAGTAGCAGAGCCGAAAGGCCACTGGAAGCCAAGCTGGAGAGGTGCTCTTATCCGGCAGAAACCTGCCGATCCGTGGACTCCCGCGAGTTGTTACGTGCAAGCAAAAGTGCACAACTGACAGCTACAACGTCGATTGGTTGTACCAGCGCAGGACCCGGAGAGCACGCAGTGTGTTCCAGCGGTTTGCACTGCCAACGCCCGTCTCCAACTCCAACGGAATAGATTCGGAATGAACAAGGTCGAGCGGCCAGCACCCGTTCTGG
>JACMLA010000907.1 GCA_014379815.1 Bryobacteraceae bacterium
CAAGCTCGCCATTGAGCAGCATCGCAGGGGCGCTTATGGTTTGGTCTGAACCGATGAGCAATCTTCGCCTGTTTCCGTTGACAACTATCGCGCTAACGCTCTTTAGTGCGCAGCTCCCTGAGGAACTGCCATGCCCGTACGCAAAGCAGTTCGCATTGAAGCTGGCAGGCCGAAGTGAATCAGGTATGTCACACGTTGAGATTGGTGTGGATGGAAGGCGATGCGCAGCTGTCGGTCACACTCTCCTTGCAGAGGACTTTTTCGAATCGGGCAGACTGGCGGATGCTGTGCGGCATCTCTCGGCCGCAATTCGTCTGGCGGAAGCTGAACCAGCGAATGCGAGACTTCTGTTCGGCGCGCTTCGAATCCAGGTCACGGTACTTGTAGAAGGCGGCATGCTGAGCGAAGCCCGTGCGCTGATTCAGAGGCTTAGGACGGTGTCGTTTGACTTGCCTGAGCAGAACGCGGTCGTGCAAGGGCTTGCCGGCGCGTGTTATCAGGCTGCTGGTGATCATCGGGCAGCTGAGCGGGAATACCTCCAGGCTATTCGGGCCTGGGACAGTATTCAAAGAAGCAAAGACTCTGTCACTGAACGTTCCAACCTGGGTGTGTTGTACATAGCGTTGCGTCGTTTTGAAGACGCAATCGAGTTGCTTCAACACGCTCTTGCTCTCCTGCCCAGCGGAAAGCGGACTGCCTACCATCGTCTTGTAATCACGAATAATCTGGCAGTCGCATGCAGAGAACAAGGCCAGACTGACCTGGCAGTAAGGTATGCACGTGAAGCGGTCCGACTGGTCGAGGGTGCCAGACTTGGCCGGTTCAATCAGGTGGCCGGTGTGTATTCGAACAGCGCACAAATCCTCCGCACCGCGGGACACAAAAGGGAGGCGAAGGAACTGGAGTTGAAAGCCAGACGAGTTGCCGCTATGGCCGAAGCTGTTGTCGATTTCTCAGAATTGCGCGACGGCGGAAACACGAAACCATAAAGCGGGCGGAAGTGCCAGGAGGGAGAAGGACAGTATCGTCCGCCCGAGCGTCATCGCTGTTCTATTTCTCATTCCATGAGGAGGTCGCTTGACTGTAATACAGATTGTCAAATCTGAGACTCGCAACAAGTTGAGCAATCGCTTGCACGTTGCTAAGCCCGGGTGGTGTCATTCTTGCGAAGTCTGAAGAGGACCGTTGCTCGAATTGCACCTTGCGCGGTGAATATGGATTCAAGATCGGCGGTGCGATTAGACGAACGAGGAACCGGCTTCCTGCGTGGTGGCCTTAACGCGCTTCGACAGGCGCGGAACGCTCAATCATTGGATCTAACACCGTAACATGCAGTTTCAATTGGGCAAACCCCACGCCGGGCCACAGGCACCTGTACATTGTCAGCCCGGATTGCACCGCAAAAGCAAAGATCACCCCCGAAGACGGAAGCCCGGCACTGAATTTGCAACCGATCGTTTTCAAAAGAGGCAAGGACGTCCACCCGGTTTTGGCGGGGTATCCGACAGGAAGCGTTGGTATCAGATTTGGTATATGGCCCTGATCTCCTTTTTGTACGGGATTACTGGCGGATGACGCGCTGCTCGTCCAATGGTCGACCTATCGGCTGACGGCGAGGAGGCCGTCCACCATGGCTCGAAAACAAAAAACGACCAAGCTCCGCCCGATGCCCAAGACGGTTCTCAGACTGCCCGACCTGGAGGCGACAAACCAGTCAGGCTGCAGGCACTGGAATGTGGGAAAGTACACGGAGGTGGACCAAGTCATCTGGCACAGTACGGTATACACTGTCCGCTATGAGTCCTCTGTCGCCGCAATCGAGCGAGCTTCTCGTCGGCGCCATGTCCTCTTCTCCCATTCGGCAGGTTTCGTCGCGATGCACCAGGCGACTTGCAACGAGTTTCGGAATCGCGTCTTTGATTGCCGTCGCTTCCGGTTGCCTGGTTGCCAGTTCTGGTGGCGCCTCTCGGCGCATTTGGGGACCCAGTGCGGCTGCATGGGTGCTGGGCGCCGGATTAGCCTGGCTAACCGCTCGTGTCCCGCCAGTACTCTTTCTGCGCGCGGTGGTGCTGTTAGGCATCGTTAGCGTGCTGCTCAGCCTTTTCGACCCAGGTGTGGCCGGTGTTCACCGCTGGGTCGCGCTCGGGCCGCTGCGCTGGAATGTGGCGTTTCTGTGGCTGCCCGCCGTCAGCGTGGCCCTCGCGGCCGCAGCGCGCAGCGGATTGCGGTGGGCCTGGTGGGCTGCGCTGATGATTCAGGCGGCGCTGTGGTTTCAGCCCGATGCTTCGCAAGCTACGGCGGTTGCCGCTTCCATCATTAGCACTCTTTTAATAACGCAACCGTGCTGGCGCGCTCGTCTCGGAGTAAGTTTGCTCTTCGCACTGATTGCCGCCAGCACGTGGACGCGCCCCGACCCGTTGGCGCCCGTGCCGGAAGTGGAGGGCATCCTTCAGATGGCGGTCGCCCACTCAAGGGGAGTGGCGACCGTCAGCGTGGTATCGCTTATCGCGGCTGCGGCGTCTCCGCTCATGGCGTTGAGTTCCGCTCAGCCCCTCGCTTATCCGTCCGGTGTAGCGCTGTCAGTCTACTTCCTCGTATGCGCGGTGATGCCCTTCTTCGGCGCATTTCCGGTGCCCCTCACCGGTATGGGCATGAGTCCGATCGTCGGGTTTTGGCTCGGCATCGGCGCACTGACGGCAGTATGCGATTCCGCCACGCACGACTCGGCGCCAGGCGGCCTGCGGCACTCAAACGAGTCCCGTGGTTGACTAGCATTCCAGGAGTTTCTCCGAAGCCGCGTGGAGGGTGGCTTGGACCAGAGCCGGTCACCTCCTTCGTTCAGACAGGAAAAACGAGCGGTGATACGGAGACACGGTGCATCTCAAGTCCCGCGACCAACGGGCGGATCACGCGCCACTCGGACGCTGACTTGGCCTCTGACCTACCGAGTTCCTGGTACAGATCTGGTTGAACTGTCGGGTGGCCGACCATGCGGGAGCAATCTGCAGGCAGAGCAAATGGGCGAGTCTGACGTTTCGTGCGCTGACCAATCAACATGTTAGGCCATGATCCGACCGTGATCTCGGCCGATTGCTGAGATCGCTGTCTTGCCTGCAACGTTTCAACTCTTCAACATTTGGTTAGGCTGCGGATTCCACACCACCGGCAGTAAGGCCCCCGAC
>JACMLA010000908.1 GCA_014379815.1 Bryobacteraceae bacterium
AGGCCGGAGGATCACGCCGCGCAGCAGGAGAAGATTGGTATGGGCGACACCGGAAACATACGACGAGCGACAACAAATAGAGCAGACCTGCCCTGTGCTGGACGGTGCCGTGCGGATAACGCTTAATTGTCAACTGCTACCAGTTTCGGAGAGGAACCTCAGGCTCTGGCAGAGGTAGCGGTTCCGCCGCGGGTTCCCCACTTCGATGCGACCAAATACAGTGCTGTGCTGCCGGAATTTGCTGGTATAACGATCACGACAATTCGGTCACACCCGCGCTGCTCCAAATGTTCGTATACCTGCTGCGCGACTACGAAATCCTGTACGCCGGCCAGCAGCGCCTTTCCCTCTCTCAGGTTCATACCCAGTGTTTCCACCGCCAGCTCCCGAGTCTCCATGATCAGCACGTCCCGACGTTGTTCAGAGCCGTCCGGTTTTACGCATACGACCTCGACCCGGACACTAATGACTGGAACCTCCGGCTCTGCGCCAATGCATTCAATCGCGTGTTGGCTTCCTGAAGCGTGAACCGGTCCCGTTCCACCGGGCCGAGTTTCTTTAGCCTTTGATCGATGGCTTTCGAAAACCATTCCTTAGAACGGTTCGCACAAAATCCACGTCGCCGCCGGTTCCTGCGGGCACCTCTCGGCCATCATCCTTAATGCCGGCCAGTGCGCCGGGCTTCCGGCTCAGTACGTCAAGGTAATGCTCCAGATCCAGCACCTGTTGGTGCCGGCCGTAGCTGCGCTCATGCCGGGCGACACAACGGCCGTCATGCCATAGCTCAACGAGACTGGCGTAGACGCGGGCCTGAACCTCAGTGCCTGCTTTCAGCGGAACCGAGTATTGCGTTGGTGAGAACCTTGACACAGCCAAAGCTGTTGACGCTCGGAAAGGTCGTCAGCGCCAGATCCAAACCTTCGGCGGGCAGTGGCAGGAGATGATCCTTCTCCAGAAGCAACGCCGCGCCCACGGTATGCTCTGCCGTCGATCCGCCGCTGTTCATCCAGCCTGCAGCTTGCGATGAGTTGCAGATTGAGACTGACAAGATCGGCGGCCTGCGGCAGAGGTACCCAGTGGTTCGCCGGAAGTACCCGACCTCTCCTTCCGCACCTCCTTGCTCGTGCGCTTCGGCAGGCGTGCAGAACTCGCTGGCAAAACGCCAGTGCGAGCGAAACGCAACGAAGTTTGTTGTCTCCTCACGCCGGTACCCTCGCAGGATCTTCTTCACGGCCGAGGTTAGATTGTCGTAACGGATTTTGCGAAATACACCGCACAACCACTGGAAAGCCAGCTCGTGCGCTTCCAGAAATGCTTGTTGCGTGGCGTGAAGATATGCGCAGTGGAACGCGGCGCCGCTCGCCATACTCCGCATTGCAAACACCTGGAGTTTCGTGCGTTCGCCGGAAAGATCGGCGCTGGCTTCGTACCAGTCCACCTGCGCTTCCGAGCCCCATTCGTAGCTTTGCGGCACGAACGTTTCAGCAACCGTCAGGCCGAGCGCGACCTTCCGATCGTGCACGTACTGCCGGACGGTCCGTTCGCATATCTGGCAATCCGGCATTTCGCTTCGAATGCGCTGCCAGATGCGGTGAGCTGTGTGTCGCTGCTTGCGCGGCGACTTGCGGTCTGCTTCCAGTACACGGTCGATGAAGGCTGCTGCCGCAGCCATCTTCCAGCGTGGCCGCTCCATCTTCTTGTGGGGCTTCGGCAACGCGCTGCCGATTGCTTCGCGCACCATGCGACGATGCACGCCCAGTTGCTTCGCCACCCCGGCAATCGTGGCTATGCCGAACTCGTATTCCCGCCGGATCTCTTCGAACAAATCCACGTTTGATCTCCAGTCCAACGAGTCCCTCCGCTTTGGGCATACGCCCGAATCAGAGTACCCGTTCGTTCAGAGGGTGGGCCAAAACAAACTGCCGAACTGGGCCAAATCAGGGATCTTCCGCAATCTTGGTGCATGCAGTCGTCACTGCATTTTGTCCACAACATAAGATGTGGCAAATGTTCTGGAAAGTGATATCACCGCAAACCATTCGCAAGCCGTGTTGCCTAACCCCGTAACCCTCGTCCTTGAGGGGATCGACCGGTGCGATGATGATTTCCGAATGTGTGTTCGTGCACGTCAACCTTCTGTATGCCCGGATTGTGGGCACATTTCGACGTCGCGACACAGTCGATATAGTCGGCGACTGAATGATTTGCCCTGGCAGGGCCGGTCCGTGCAGATCTGGCTGAGGGTAGGCCGTTACAGATGCCGCAATGAACAGTGCTTGCGCAAGATCTTTTGCGAGCGGATGCCCGGTGTGGCTCCTGTTTCGCCCGCCAAACATCTCGTCTGGCAGAGATCATCGGACTGGTTGGATACATAGCTGGTGGTCGTCCAGGAGCACGTTTACTGGATCGGCTGGCAATTAAGATTAGCGATGACACTATCCGTCGTGTGACCGTCAACCGATCCGCCTCCGAGCAAGAGGAGCCGATTCGCAGCCTCGGGGTGGACGACTGGGCCTGGCGCAAGCAGCAATCCTACGGCACAATTCTGGTTGATCTGGAACGACGGCGTGTAGCGGACCTGCTGCCGGATCGGTCAGCGGAAAGTCTCTCGTCGTGGTTAGCAGGGCATCCTACTGTGCAGGTTATCTCGCGTGATCGCTGCGGTTTGTATGCGCAAGGCGCTTCGGAAGGAGCACCGCTTGCGGTGCAGGTTGCGGACCGGTTTCATTTGGTGCTGAATCTGTCAGGTGCAATCGAGAGAGTGCTCGAACAACGAAGCGAGCAGCTGCTTCTCCTCCCTCCCATTCTTCCATTACCGCCCACTGTTCCAACCGTCACAGTTGTACCTGTACCAACGCCGACGGCCCAGCACACTGCTCAGCAGGAGCGCCGCCAAAAGCGCCTGGAGCGATACCAGCAGATTGTTGACCTGTATGCAAAAGGCTATTCAAAGAAGGCAATCAGTCGTGAACTCGACCTTGCCTATAAGACCGTAGGTCGCTGGCTCCGTGCCGGTCAGTTCCCCGAACGCAAGCCTGCTACCGGCCGGCGTAAACAAGCAGCACTCTTCACCGAGTACCTACAAAAGCGCTGGAACGAAGGATGTCACAACGCCACACAACTCTACCGGGAGATCTGCATCCGTGGATACAAAGGCTGCCGCTCGATGGTAGGCCAACTCGTATCCGGATGGCGGAAAACTGGCCGAAGACCGCTGAAGACTAATGCACCTGAACGTATTGCACCCAAGCATGCGGCCATCCTGGTTGCTCGCAGGTCAGGTGACCTTACAGAGGAACAGCAGTCCCTGCTGGATCGCTTGATGGCTAACTGTCCAGAAGTGATTCGTCTTCGTGCCATTGCATTGGATTTTCG
>JACMLA010000909.1 GCA_014379815.1 Bryobacteraceae bacterium
GAGGTGGAGGAGAATCCGCGGAATAACCGGATGCGGGCGGTTTGAGAGGGGAGAACAGGCACTCGGCCGTATAACGCCCAACGCCGATTCTTGCCGGCTCTTAATCCGCGAGATGGCGACAAACCGTCCGGGTTGAACGGCATTGTTTCCGGTAGCGCCGTTCTTCGTGCGGGATGCTGGGTTTAACGATGGTGCTTACTCCTCGCGCCAGTCGGCCAATTCTTTGGGCAGGCTCCGGAACCGCTACGCGATTGTCGGATCACCAGTCAACGTCGCCGTCTCGCGCTATTCGTCTGGCGAGCCCCGGCTTGCGGATCCTGGACATCGCCGCCCCAGATCCGCAAGTCCTCGCCGTCCTCGATTCCAAGCTGCTCTAGGCGTGCGCTCCCGTCTCCCGGGCTCGCATCCTTGATAGGGTGGGATACCCAGAAGAAACACGTCGCACTCGCGTTGATTGCAACGTTTGCTGCCTCCGCGCAGACAGACGAGTGGAAGCAACCCAGCCAGCGGCTTCAATCCGGAGATCGAATCGAGGTCTACCCTAAACTAAACAATCGTATGTGCGAACGACAATTATGCCGGCATTTACGGCGCATTGGGCAGCGCCGGTCGACTTGCAGTCGGGCAGTCCCTTTTTCTTCGGGAAGGCACCGTCAGAGAACGAGAGCCGTTTGGCGGGAGCCGTCCCTAGGTTGGGGTCCGTCACAGCTGAGACTGGAAGTCAAAACTCCTCTTCCAGCGCGAACGCGACCACCTTGTCACCCACAGGACCAAACCTGGAATCGTGGCCGCCGGCTGAAATCACCACGTACTGCTTACCTTTGTGTACATAAGTCATCGGCGTCGAACGAGCGCTCGCGGGAAGCTTCGTTTTCCAGAGTTCGCGTCCGGTGTCAGTTTCGAACGCCCGGAAATAGCCATCAAACGTTGCGCCAATGAAGGTCAGCCCGGTCGTGGTGGAGATTGGGCCTCCCAGGTTGGGCGAGCCAGGGAAGCCTCCGAACTCGCCGAGCGCCACCTGCCACTTCTGCCCGCCGGTGTTCGTGTCGATGGCAGTCAGCGTTCCCCATGGAGGTGCATTGCAGGGCGTTCCGGAAGGTGATAACAGGATCTGACGGGCCAATCCGTAAGGTGTGCCAAGCTGCGGCGCCCACTCCAGACCGATGCGGTCCGTACGGCGCGCGCCTTCAAATTCGGCTCGCGGAATCAGCCGTACCACGGCGGCGAGATTATTAGAGGGCGCGATGATCACATTTCTCCTGTTGTCATACGTCATCCCGCCCCAGTGCAGTCCTCCGACGTTGCCCGGAAATACCAGCGTTCCCTTTACGGACGGCGGCGTAAAAAGGCCGTCGTATCTGAGTTGTGAGATTGCCTCCTGGCACCACTTCTTCATTTCCGCGGTTGGTCCCCAAACTTCAAAGTTCTGACTGGACAGAGAACGAGGGTGGACAGGAAAGGGCTGCGTCCCCGCAGCTTGTTCGCCTTCGGCATCGCTCGGCGCAGCTGGCCGGTTCTCGACGCCGAACACCGGCTTCCCCGTCTGCCGGTCCAGCAGAAACAGGTGCCCGGTCTTGGAACCTACCGCCACAGCATCGCGATTCCGCACACGGATCAGGGCGGGGGGCGAGGCGACATCATAGTCCCACAAGTCATGACTGACCGTCTGAAAGCTCCACACCATCTTGCCCGTTCGAGCATCGAGCGCAACGACGCTGTTGGCGTGATTGAATGCCTTGCGCAGCCCGCCATAGTAATCCGGGCTGGCAGAGCCAGTAGGGACGAAAACGAGGTTGCGAGCCGGGTCCGCTACAATCACCGACCATGCGTTCGCAGCGCCGGGCGCGGTATCCCGAGGCGTCGAGGCCGGCACGGGATCCCAGTTCCACAAGAGCTTGCCGCTGACGACGTCAAAGCCTCGTACTTCGCCGCTCGCCATTCTGGCTCGGCCATTGTCAGCGACAGCGGAGCCGACTACCACGACGTTGCCGATGACGCACGGTGGCGAGGTTTCCTCATACTCCGACAAAGATGTGGGGGGAATGCGCAGTCCTTCCCGTAAATTCACCTCCCACAGTCGGGATCCGTCGCGAGCATCCAGCGCGAACAGGCGGGCATCGATGGACACCCCGATAATTCTTGATTTGCCGCCGGAACGATGCAGTGCCACTCCTCGATTTGTAAAATCTCCCCAGCCGGCATCCACTCTTATTTTGGGATCGTACGACCAGACCTCTCTGGCAGTCTCCGGATCGAGTGCAACAACACGCCCCCGCGACGAAGTCAGATAGAGTTTGCCGTCCGCATAGATCGGCGTACTTTCGAGCGCCGATGGACGTCCCGGGCTGCCAGGATACATATCGCCGGCAGACCAGGTCCACACCACCTTCAGCCTCGAAACATTGGCTAACGTTATCTGGCTCGCGCTGGAGTGGCGTGTTCCTCCTGGATCGTTGCCGTAATTCGGCCACTCCACGCTGGAAGCAGCAAGCAGCAGCATTGCGAGCATAGGTCTATTTAGACATATACAGGCGAACTGCGTTGCGAAGCCATGTTTGAGCCTGGTTTTGCACGATTGCCGCCTGTTCATGGTTCACAAGCATTCCTGAAACAGCGTGCTCACAGTTGCCGCTTCACATTGGGAATGGCAGAACTGATCCTCTCACCTGGACGTCTGGATCTCGCCCCTCCCAAACGCCCGCTTCAACACGCAGTCGACTGCCCACTTGCCGGGAGGCTCCAGGCTACGGACGCTGCAGGACGCCACTTCGGGGTCAGTTTGGGCTCAAGATCGTCTGCATGATGCCGCGCGATTTGCTCGTTTCTGAGAAGCATGCCGTCGGAAGTTTCTATTGCGCATTGATTACCCAGAGTACTGCCGCAATCAGTCAATCGCAATCAGAGCGCGATCAAGCACTTTCCCGTCCGTCCATTTGAAGTCCGGTTACCGTACACAATCCAGCAGCGCATCGGTCAGGTGTCCTCTGGAATGCTCGGAGTGGTCGAGGCAACCGTGGTTCAAAATGGAAGTAAGGAACTTTCAGTGAACAGTCCGGAAATCTCACTACCATCGCTGCATTGGGCACCTCGTGCTGTTGCAGTGACTACATCGCGACAGCGCGAGCAGATGACTGCTCTTTTTCGCGCATTCCTCAGGTCTACTCGTCGGTTCAGTAATCAACCGCTCATGAGTGTTTCGTCCGCCGGACCTGCCGGGCGATGAGCCAACAAATTACAGCATTCGGGCCTGCCTCGTGGCTGACAGATGGCAGGCAGATGTGAGCATCAGTCGCCCGGATCGCAAAATTGTATTTCGCCGGATCTAGTCCTGTCTAACTGACCAGATCCTGCATCTTGCCTGTGATGGTCCGGTTCCCCTGCATTGAGAACCGAGTGACGCCCGCGCTGGCCACTTACCCAATCGCGGTCCGGTTCCCGCGCCGCCGGTCTCCAGCTTAAGGAGCCATTTATCTGGGATTCCGCATCGGCGCGCCGGAACTCCTAGAGTGGCTACCATTTAGGTATCGGTCTCTCCAGGAATTCCAAAGCCCTTTATGACGCCCCTAATGAACGCAGCCAGTCTCATTGACTGGGATCACAGCTATGCCCAGCTACCTGACCGCTTCTTCGCACGTGTCAAGCCAACTCCCGTCCGCGCCCCCGGGCTGATTCGGGTGAACGACAGACTTGCTGCGCAACTCCGGCTGGATGGTAAAGCCCTGGCGGCCCCCGCAGGGCTGGAAGTTCTTGCC
>JACMLA010000910.1 GCA_014379815.1 Bryobacteraceae bacterium
GGCGGATACCTGGCACACGCTTTTTATCCCGCACCCTGGAACAAGGACCCGATCGCTGGCGACCTTCACTTCGATGACGATGAAACCTGGTCGTCCGGCGGCAACCCAGACATGTACTCGGTGATGCTGCATGAGATCGGTCACGCTCTGGGGCTGCAACACGCTCAAAGGCCCGGCACCGTCATGTATCCCTACTACCGCAGCTTAATGAGCTTGCATCCGGAAGACATAGATGCGCTTCGCCAGTTGTATCCTGCGAGAAATCCCTCCTCAGCTCCTGTTCCTGTGGAACCGGAACCTGTTACACCGGAATCGCCTGCTCCGGAACTGCCTTCGCCTGAGCCAGTTCCAGAATCGCCGGCACCTCAGCCCACCGTGCCTACGCTGCAGCCGGAAGCTCCAGAGACGCTGGTAGTCTCATTGTCGACACCCGCATCCACGTTAGAGGCAAGTGTCGACATCAGTGGCTCAATCCACGGAGGTTATGGGCCTTTCCTGATCACATGGGCCGCCGGTTCAGGTCCGGGTGGGACCGCAGAAGGCGAATTGCAGTGGGTCGCGCGAGGGATACCTCTGACAATAGGCAGCAATGCGATTACGATTACCGCCTCGGACTCACGCGGAGCTCGTGCTGTTCGGACAATCAACGTGTCTCGAAAAACGATCGGAAATGGTCCCGATACGGTGATGCCTTCGCTAAACGTGACGTCGCCTTCCACCACCGTATATGCAACATCAGCGGCACAGATCAAAGTCTCGGGCAACGCGAGGGATAACGTTGGAGTTAGCCAGGTTACCTGGCGATCAGCGTCTGGAGAAGGAGTCGCGGAAGGGACATCGTCGTGGACCTTTACCCTGCCTCTTCAGGTTGGAGACAACCAGCTAATCGTGAGAGCCACCGATGAGGCTGGCAACGCTGGATGGCGCAGCCTGATGATCACGCGACGCTAAAGTCTATCGACGGAGGAAAAAGTCCAGTCGTGTACCGGGAAGGACCATAGTCTCCAGCCGCTCCGGCCCGGTAGAGACGCAGCCGATTTCGGTGCCGGAACGTTCTTCGAGGAACTCTATGTAAGATCTCGCTGCAGCAGGAAGGTCATCGTAGCTTGAGACCCCCCGGGTGCTGCATCGCCATCCGGGAAGCTTTTCCAGAACCGGCTCAATGGATTCGATGACCCGGTTTGTAGCCGGCATCTCTTCGCAAACTTTACCGTCCAGCTTGTAGGCGACACAGACGGGAATTTCATCCAGTTGATCGAGAACGTCCAGTTTGGTCACAATCAAGCTGTCAAAGCCGTTCACCATGGCGGTGTACTTCAGCAGAGGCACATCGAACCAGCCACAGCGGCGGGGCCGGCCCGTGACCGAACCAAATTCATTGCCCGCTGTCCGAATCAGTTCGCCAGCTTTGCCGGTGTCTTCAGATGGAAAAGGTCCGCTACCGACGCGCGTGATGTAAGCCTTGGTTACTCCGATGATTCCGTCGATCCTTGTCGGTGCTACGCCAGTGCCGGTACACGCCCCACCGGCGGCGGCGCTGGACGAGGTTACGAATGGATACGTTCCGTGGTCGATGTCCAGCATGGTTCCCTGCGCGCCTTCAAACAGTACGTTCCTGCCCTGGTTGATCGCGTCATTCAGCAGCACCGCGGTATCGCACACCAGTGGCGCGATGCGAGTGGCAAAGGCCGCGTAATGATTCTTGATCTCAGCGAAATTCAAACTCGCTTCGAGGCGAAACGCCTCGGCGATTGTCGCTTTGTCGGCCGCCAGGAGGTCGTAGAGGGAATCGAAGGAATCTTTCTCCAGAAGGTCCGCGACGCGAATCCCCCTTCTGCCGATTTTGTCCTCATACGCCGGTCCTATTCCCCTGGAAGTCGTACCAATCGGAACGCGATCCGTACGATCTTCAGAGATCCGTTCCGCAAGACGATGAAACGGGAAGATGACGTGGGCACGATTGCTGATGGCGAGCTGCTTCTGCACGTCGATGCCAGCAGCAATCAGGGTGTCCATCTCCTCAATCAACGCAGCAGGATCGATCACGACTCCGTTCCCGATTACAGCCCGGATGCCAGGCCTCAGGATGCCGCTGGGGATGAGCTTCAGGACGTACTTTTTGTCTCCGATGTAGACCGTATGTCCGGCGTTATGTCCGCCCTGGTAACGCGCGACTATATCGAACCGGTCTGAGAAAAGGTCCACCATTTTACCTTTTCCCTCATCGCCCCACTGGGCGCCCAGCACAATCAGGTTGCTCATTCCGCTATAGAGAAGACAAAGAGATTCATTCGATACCGATCAGATAAATCCAAAGTTTCGATTGTACCCTGCGAGGTTCCACGTCAGCCTTTTCCACGTTGGAGCCGTATGATAACCTCGGATGAAATGCAGCTTTCGGCTATTTTTCTGGCGCTCGGCGAGCCTGCTTTTGAGCAGCTGCTGCGCAGCGTCTCAATTGGCAAACTGAAAAGCTTCCAGCTATACGAGCGAGTTAAGCTGCGTTTTCATATGGCCAAGATGAACGCTGAGTCGCTGCGGAAAGCCGCGCCAAGACTGTGGTCGAGGATTGCTTCGGGCGACGAAGATTTCGCGACCGACCTTGCTCAGGTGGTTCTTGTATCTCACCTCGACATGATTCGCGACGTTCTGGACCTCAACGGCATTCCGCACGAAGACGGCTTCTTTGCTAAGGACCTTGACGCAAAAGATAAGCTCACCGATGGCTGGCAGCAACGGACTTTCGAGCAGTTCCGCGAAAAGTACTCGGAATCCGTGCTGATCTTTTACGTAAATCACCTTGGGTGGGAGTTGCTCAAAACGACTGAGGTGTTCCAGCCTGCGCCTCCAGCGGTGGCGGTAAACTGAGCACCGGCCTGATGCTCCCTCAGAGAATCGAAGCCCTGGAAGTCGCTGCCTGCGCACGTATCTCTGTAGCCGCAACGGCTGAAGAACTGGAAGCTGTCAGGGTAGAGATACTCGGTCGAAAGGGCGCCCTTGCAGCCGTCAGCAAGGAAATGGCCGGACTGACAGCCGAAGAGCGAGCGGCTACCGGTAAAGCTCTGAATGCGGCCAAGCAGAGTATAGAGAACGCGTTCGAAACCAGGAAGGACAGTTTCAACGCCCTTGCGCTCGCGGCACGTCTGAATGCCGAATGGATTGACGTTACCCTTCCGTCATCCGGTAACCTCAATGGGGCCATCCACCCAATTAGCAGGATTCAGCGTGAGATCGAAGATGTTTTCACGTCAATGGGATTTGCGATAGTGGACGGCCCTGAGGCGGAAACCGAGTGGAACAACTTCGACGCTTTGAATATTCCTTCAGACCATCCCGCACGCGACATGCAGGACACGTTCTGGCTGGAGGGTGGCCATGTGCTGCGAACCCATACTTCGCCGGTTCAGGTCCGGGGAATGCGCAAACTCGGCGCGCCTCTCCGGATGATTGCTCCCGGCAGGGTGTTCCGAAACGAAGAAGTCGATCCCTCGCACGAGCATACGTTTTATCAACTTGAAGGCATGATGATTGACCGTAACGTGTCGGTCGCCAACATGCTTTACTTCATGCGAACGCTGCTGGCCGCCGTGTTTGCGCGCGAAGTTACCGTCCGTTTGCGCCCGGGCTACTTTCCCTTTGTCGAGCCCGGCTTTGAACTCGATATCGCGTGCCTGATCTGCGGAGGTTCCGGATGTCCGGTTTGCAAGCACACAGGCTGGGTTGAGCTTTTGCCTTGCGGCCTTGTGCATCCCAACGTCCTGCGCCTGAGTGGCATCGATCCGGAACACTGGAACGGGTTTGCTTTTGGACTTGGGCTAACCCGCCTGGTCATGATGCGCTACGCGATAGACGATATTCGTTTGCTCCAGAGCGGTGACTTGCGGTTCATCCGGCAATTCTCGGCAACGACAATCTAGATGCTCTTCTCGTATACATGGCTCCGGGAACTCGTGGAGAACCTCGAGGTGCCACCGGCTGAGTTGATGCAGCTAATTACTCTCAAGACGGCGGAGTGCGAAGGCGTTTCTACTTACGCTCCCTGGCTGGATGCGGTCTGTGCAGCTCGTATCGATTCGGTCGAAGTCATTGAAGGAAGCAAGAACGTCAAGGCCACGGTGGACACTGTCCGCTATGGCCGAAAAACAGTTGTCTGCGGAGCTCCCAACTGTCGGCCAGGCATTGTAACGGCATATGTCCCGGCAGGAACAACACTGGGAGGTGATGTCACCATCCAGGCGGTAATTATTGCCGGTGTTTCCAGTGACGGCATGCTGGCCAGTGCGCAGGAGCTTGGTATCAACCGCGACCACTCAGGGATTCTCGAACTCTCTCTGGAACCGGGTGCTTCGCTCGATGTCGTGCCCCAGGCAATCATCGAAGTCGACAACAAGTCGCTTACCCACCGCCCTGACCTGTGGGGTCACTATGGAATGGCTCGGGAAGTCGCCGCAATTACTGGCGGGCTTTTGCGCGACCCTGTCGACCTCTCTCTGCTGCCGGTCATTAGTGACCTAAAGATCGCAATTGCAGTGGAAGATTTCGATCTTTGCCCGCGATATAGCGCGCTGGTTTTTGACAACGTGAAAGTCCAGCCTTCTCCGCTGTGGCTGCAGGCGAGGCTGGAAGCCATAGGTCTGAATCCAATCAACAATATCGTTGACGTCACGAACTATGTAATGGCCGAGATTGCGCAACCGATGCACGCTTTTGA
>JACMLA010000911.1 GCA_014379815.1 Bryobacteraceae bacterium
AGCTTGCGGCGGAAGCTTTCGTTCTCGACGGGGAACTGGTGGTCGCGATAGAGGGAAAAGCCGATTTTGATGCCTTGCTCCAGAGGATTCACCCAGCGCCAACGCGCATTCGCAAACTCGCTGCAGAGACTCCAGCGCAGCTGATTCTATTCGACATGCTTGTTGCCGACACAAGGGAGTGTCTGATCGGTCGCGCTCTGCAGGACCGGCGTCTCGCGCTGGATGCGTTCGCCCGGGAGTATCTGAAAGGCACCGACCGGATCCGTCTATCGCCCTGCACTGCGGATCTGGAGTGCGCAAAACGATGGTTCCTGGAGATGGCGGGTGGCCTGGATGGCATTATCGCCAAGCAAACCCAGGCTGCGTATGAGCCGGGAAGCCGGACTGCGATGCTGAAGATTAAGAATTATAGATCGGCGGATTGTGTGGTTGGCGGATTTCGGTACGCACAAAAGGGTCGCTTAGTAGGCTCGCTGCTGCTTGGTTTATACGATGCGGGCGACTGTTTACACCACGTCGGATATACCTCTTCTATCACTGCGGCCGCGAAAGAAGTGTTGACGAAGACTCTGGAAGCAATCGTGGAGCCCCCTGGGTTTACAGGTGCGGCTCCGGGTGGCCCAAGCCGCTGGTCTACTGGTCGTTCGACGGAATGGCAGCCCCTGCGACCTGAGCTGGTGGTGGAGGTTCAATATGACCATTTCGCTGGCGGACGTTTTCGTCACGGCACTAAACTACTGCGCTGGCGACCGGAGAAACGACCAGATCAGTGCCGCATCGAACAGGTGAACCGGGAATCGAAATCACCGCTGGATTTATTAGAATTGCTTTGAAAAAAGATGCACGGGAGACCTGTTCCGTCGGAGGACAGGGGTCTAGTAATCTATACCCGGTCGCCCGTGCAAACAATAGAGTGGAGTCGATTCACAGGGGTAGTGTGGAGGCGTTAGGGAACTTCTCACCGCAACCAGCTCACCTGGGCAGTACAGCGTTCGTACCAGGGCAACAGCGATACTAATTCCAGATTTCTCTGAGATCTTGAGTAGCCGAATGGAATGGAAATGACGGAAACCGAACATCAGACTAGCGCAGAAATGACGTTAATCTACATCGCGAAGAAGTTAAGCGATGCTCTGGCGCTCGAAGAACTACTGACTGCGTCCCAGATCGCGTACCTCGTAGAACCAGATACCTATCGAGGCGGTATTATCTTCGCCACAGAAAGAATTGGCGCGTTCTTCTATGTTGATCCGGATGACGTACCTGAGGCACACAAGGTTCTATTGGCCAGGAACTACAAACCGTATCAACCCTGAGTGCGCTGAGCGTCACGAAGCGACTACGCGCCGGCAAATTTATCGAGGTAAGGCTTCAGCTCATCAAACGTCATCCGGCCAGGATGATAGAGCTGTACAATGCCTTTTCGATCGATGAGTACCAGCGTGGGAGTGGTGCTGGCACCGTAGTTGGCGAACGTCTCGGCGTGGATCAGCACCGGCATATCCTTAACTTCGGAGTAAAACTTATCCCGGGCAACCTGAACATACTTCCGTTCCTCCGGGGCTGCCGCGTCCTTTCCACCCTCTACGTACCCGTATAGCTTGGTAGGCCCGATTACGGCGACCTGGGGATAGGTCTTCTGGATTTGCGCAAGCACGGGAGCCTCGGCTTTGCAATCGGGGCACCAGTGCGCCCAGAAGAACAACAGAACCGGTTTCGCAGGAAGCTTCATACCGTCCACTTTGGGCGCTGGTTTCCCTTCCAGACTCAGCAGATTCAGATTCTTCTGAATGCGTGTTCTGATCGATGTTTTGCGATACTTCGCCATCTCCGAGCGAAGGTAATCGACACCGCTCGCCCGTCCCTCAGTGGCTCCCAGAGCCTGACCGCGGACCTCGATGGCCGCCCCCAGCGCGATAGGCAGGTGACGTTCCCCGTCGAGCGTGGAGGCATTCACTTTCGCAAGAACCTGTTTCTCCGTCTCAGCCGCGTACTTCAGTGCCTCGTCGTACTTCTTCGCATTTAGCGCTCCCCGCGCCAGCCAAGAGTAAGCTTCGATGGAATCGGGAGTAGCACCCTGAGCTTTCTGGTGCTCGCGAACCAGCTTTTCTGCTCCGGTGAAATCGCCCGAAGTCGCTGCTTTTCGGGCATCTCCGATGATCGTGAACAGCAGTAGAAACCCTATCGCAGCGCTCACGCGGCTACTCCCATAAACTTCTTCAGCCAGGTCATCGACAAAGCAAGATCCTCTTTCTCAACGACGGGCTGCTGATCTTTTGGTACTGAGCGATCCGGTCGCGCAGGTCCCCGTTCCGCCAGAGCAGCAAACTGCGCGAAATTCCAGGCCCGGACGTTGCGATAGCCATCCCAGAAATCGGGCTGCAGGTACGGGAACTTACGTCCGTTAGTGACGATGATCTCGAGCGAAATCGGTCGGCCTGGGCAAAGTTCCAGGTAGCGCTTCAGATAGCTCTCGATGCCCATGTTGCCTTCACCCATACGGGTCCACGCGACCATGGCGCCTTCGGGAACGCGCCAAAGCGAACTGTCCCGTACGTGGCTTGTCACGACATAAGGCGCGACTGCTTCGAGAGTCTGATGCGGAGTTTCAATAGCCCAAACCGGGTTGCCCGAATCGAGCACGGCTCCAACGAAATCCTTGCCCGCGGCTTCGATTAACTGACGCAATTCGCGACCCTGCATGTCCCCGGCGTGATTCTCGATCGCAATCTTCAGGCCCAGATCCTGTGCCTTGGCTTTGCAGTTTCGAAGCACCTTCACGGTGTTTTCGATGTGTCCTTCGATCGGAACAGGTCCCCTGCGATCCTCCATCGATCCCAAAAATGCGCGCACGATCTTTGACCCTGCCAGGCTGGCAGCCCGCATCACACGCTCCAGCTGTTCTTCTGCTGTTCCCTGTTTTGGATCAAAGGCCTTCGAAGTCGGGCAAATCGAACGCATGCCGACTTCCAGTTCGATTCCAAGGCGATCCGCGTGGGCTTTGACCTTGCGGACGTGGTCATCCTCAAGGCTTCCCAGAAATCGTATCTCTGAGAAGTGAACCAGCTGCGCGCCCAGACTCGCCGAGTGGTCGAGAAATTCAAACGCGTTGAATCCTGAACTGCGGACGCTGAAAAGGTCGATTCCAATCTTCGCGGCAGGAGTGCTGGATGCCATCATAGCCATAGGAGCGCTAGCCAGACCGGCTGTAAAGGTACGGCGAAGCATCCCTGTATTATGTCTGACCAGAGGCGCTCCTGTTTGCGATTCCGGGTTAGGCGTGGACATGCTCCAGCAAGTATTGGCGGAAGGGTCCGCCCAGGTCTTGGCGTTTCAGGGCGAACTCGACAGTGGCCTTCAAAAAGCCCAACTTATCTCCGGCG
>JACMLA010000912.1 GCA_014379815.1 Bryobacteraceae bacterium
GAGAGCTGCATGGTGCAGCCCGTGATGTCCGCGTGGATTTACAGCCGCGAGGATCTCATCATCGACGGTGAAGTGGAAGGCACCGTGGAATTGCAGGAACATCGCCTCACTGTCGGACCGAACGGAAAGGTGCAGGCTGGAGTCAAAGCCCGCGAGATCGTGGTGCTTGGCTCCATCCAGGGCAATGTGGAAGCTGCGGACAAGATCGATATTCGCAAAGATGCCCGTCTCGTAGGGGACATCAAGACTGCGCGCATCGTCATCGAGGACGGCGCGTATTTCAAGGGCAGCATCGATATTACGAAGGCAGAGACGACGAAGCCTGCCGCCCAGCCGGCTCCACAGGCTCAGAGAACTCAGCCGGCGAACCCAGCACCCCTGGCCGCGAGCGCGACGGAAGCAAAGCGTTAAGCGGGAATAGCATCGGGCGCTGGCTCGCTGCCCGGTGAGGATAACTCACTTGATTATGGACCGGCTCATGGCGCTTCTCGGAGGCAGTTCCACAGCAGACGCGCCAAAGCCTGGCTTATCCAAATCAGGTTCAGCCCCTTTTGGCAAGACGCACGAGCGCACCGTCATCACCCGCCAAAGTCACGGTCTTGAGCAGTTTTTTGCTTCAATGCGGGATCGAGGCGAGCTTGCACTGCTCGATTTCGCCGAGGCGAGCCAGTCCAATATCACGTTCATCACGAATCTTGGGCATAAGATTTCGTCCGAGGATTACGTTCGCTCGCTCGAGCGGGCTTTCGGA
The DNA here is from genome assembly GCA_014379815.1 of Bryobacteraceae bacterium. The sequence continues at coordinate 752 of JACMLA010000912.1, forward strand.
GAGGAAGATTTTTACGCCGCCCAAAGCGACCCGGAGCGCGTGGATCCGTTTCTCCGCGAAAATCTCACCTTTTCAGCCAATCGCTTCGATGGAGTCCTCCTGTGGGACTCGCTGCAGTTCCTGACGCCGCCACTTATTCAGCACACTGCCGACCGGCTCTATGAGATCACCAAGCCCGGCGCTAATCTGCTTGCGTTCTTCCACACCGACGACAAGGTGGCTGAGATCCCTGTCTACAACTACCGCATCACAGACGCCAAGACCCTGCAGCTTGCACTGAGATCCCACAGAAAACAGGCTCACTTCTTCAATAACCGGACCCTCGAGAAGATCTTTCAGCGATTCGAATCAGTCAAGTTTTTCCTGACGCGCGACCATCTGCGAGAGATCATCGTGAAGCGCTAGGCTCTCTGTACTTGCCTCTCAACTGATACCAGCGGATCCTGAGCAGGTCGGCAAATGAGTCGAGGCCGTTCGCCAGACTGACCTTAGTACCCTCGACGTTGTTCCATCGCACGGGCACCTCAATGGTCTTGATTCCCAGGAGCCGGGCAATGAAGAGATCCTCCACGTCGAACCCGAACCCATCCAGCTGCTGGCGCTCGAAGATGTGCCGTGCCGCGTCCGCTTGGAACAGTTTGAAGCCGCATTGCGTGTCGGCAAACGGGAGCCCCGTCACAAGCTGCATCGCGCCGTTGAAAACGCGGCCCGCGTATTCCCGGCTGGCCGGCTGATGCACGCCGATAAGAGCACGGTTGAGCGCACGGGAGCCTATGGCTACTTGTGCTTGCTGCTTCTCCGCCTCGGTCAAGAGTAGATCGAGCTGATCGATGGGCGCTGACAGATCGGCGTCCGTCACGAGGATCCAGCCGCCGGTTGCGGAGAGCACACCGTTTCGTACCGAAAAGCCCTTCCCACGGTTCCTTCCGTTCTCTACCAGCCTAACGGCGATCCCGGACGCGTTGAAGAGCCGGGCGCAATCGGCCGTCCGGTCACTTGACCCGTCGTTGACGACGATGATCTCGGCCGCATCGAATTTCCGCTGAGCCAGGTAGGCAAGCACCGCCTTCAAGGACGTGGGAAGTCTGCGTTCCTCGTTATAGGCGGGAACTACGATCGAAACTGAGTGCAATTCGACATTATAGGGTCTTGGGTCTTTCTTCGTAAACAGAACTGATTGAAAACACGCTCAATGGAAACGTTCAGCGAGTTAGCGAGCTTTGTCTATAGTTCCCACTAAGTTCAGCCGATAAAGCACCTGTATGAGGCAAATGACGCTTGGCCAGCGTATCGGAGCCGTGGGCTGTATGATACTAGCGACAACGGCCGCCGCCCTTTTCTACTTCATTACAAAGGGGTTTTCAAAGGACATCGCCTTTGCAACCCTGGAACGGTACGGGAACGAGTATCAGAGGCCACTGGAGGAACTGCTCGAGAGCATTCCACAGCATCAGATGCTTGCCCGCCGCTATCTGAACGGACAGAGAGATCTGCAGGGGCAGTTGGCGACAGTCGAGCAGCGGGCCGACGCGGCGATGCAGACCCTCCGAACCGTCGATTCTCAATTCGGAAAGGCCCTACAATTCACCGCCGAGGGCTTGGCCAAGCGAAATCGAGAACACTCCCGTTGGGATATTCTGCACCAGGAGTGGGAGAGTCTGAAGGCTGGGCGTGCGGGACAATCCGTGGAGCAGTCGGAAAAGTCGTATGCGCACCTGGTCGC
>JACMLA010000913.1 GCA_014379815.1 Bryobacteraceae bacterium
CCTGTCCTGAAGGATCGAAGGCAAATCCCACGCGAGGCATCAACGCCTTGTATTCGGTCGGGGCAATGCCATTCGGAATGCCGGGATCGCCGGGGACGAGGATACCCGGAGGCGCGTTCGGATACACCTGGGATTGCCGTCCAGGAACGAATGCAGTCAGGCGATTACGAACTTCGGTGTTTGGGTTGATGATCTCCCAGCGGAGACCGAAGTTGAGCGTAAGGCGATCATTGACTCGCCACTCGTCCTGCGCGAAGGCGGCTGTGCCCCAGTTGCGTAACCCGCGGTGGAAATCGCCGATGCCCTGATAAAAAGTCACCGGTTTCCCCAGCAGGAAATTAGCAACGGCATCGCTGGTTGGAAAGGTGCCGGCGTACACGTAGAATGCGTTCGGCGCGATCACGTAAGTCGCGTTCATTTGCAACTGCCGATAGTTCGCACCGAACTTTAGCGAGTGACGCCGGTGAAACCAAGCAACCGTATCCTCAACCTCGTAGGTGTTCTGCACGGAGTGACGGGGACCTGTGATCGCGCCCCCCACCGGCGAATAGCCACTTAGATTAAAGAACGGTGTTCCTGCACCTTCCTGAGCGGATGAATCATAACCAAGTCCGAGTTGCCCAGGTGTCGGTTGCCCAATGCGCTGATCGAAATTGAAATCGAATCTGAGAAATCCCAGTCGTGCCACATTGCTCAGCGTTGGAGAAATTGTGGAAGTATTCGACACCACCGCTGACTGACCCAGAATGTCATCTCTGACCGGGAAGCCAGGCAGCGCAGATCCACGAATGGAAAACGGGTTAACATTCACCCCACCGGAGTACGTGTATCGAAGGAAGGTCTGGCTAGCATCCGAATGGTTCATGTCGAGTCTGCTGCCACCCTGATCGGAATCGAATCTGCCCACTTCGGTGGCCGTGTAAACGGAAGGAGACGTGTTTCCGAGAGGGTAGAAGCGGTTCAGAATCGCAACGGCGACGGGATCGAACTGACTTGGCGATATCTGCCCGCCAGGTATAAGAGCGCCTCCCTGAGTAAAGTCGCGAAGCGGCGCCGGCAACCCAGAGAAATCACCAGCACGCTGAGCCGCCGTGGGTACGGAGGCGGACTGTGTGATGCCCTGCCGATTTCTATAGCCTTCGTAGTAAGCAAAGAAGAACAATCTATTGCGTTGAACAGGTCCTCCTAACGTACTGCCGAACTGATTTTGCTTCAGTGGTTCCACCCTTGCAGAAAAGAAGTTCCGCGCATCCAGCGCGTCGTTGCGGAGGAAATGATATACACCTCCATGAAAGCCATTGCTGCCAGATTTAGTCACGACGCTTGTCGTTGAGCCGGTAAACCCTCCGTACTCGGGAGGAGCCGAGTGAGTCAGGATGCGAAACTCCGCAATCGCATCCGCTGGAACCTTCAGCGCAAACCCGGAATCCACACGATTGACGTTTTGTGCGCCATCCAGAAGGTAGTTGTTAGACTCGGGACGCTGGCCATTCACCGCATATGCCTGGCCTTGACGCAACGACCCGCCTTGCGTGCCGACTCCCGGCGACAACGGAGCTACCCCGCTTTGCAGGAGCCCGAGCTGAGCAAAATTACGCCCATTTAGCGGAAGGTCGACCATCTCACGGCCAGTTACGGTCTTGCCAAATGTGTTCGTCGATGTATCTACGACGGGAGCATCTCCGACAACGAAAATTGACTGCCGTACAGTGTCAAGCTCCATCTTCACATCCAGCCGGGCCGTCTGTCCGATGACAATCTCGATCGGTTCCTGCGTGAAACTTGCAAATTGAGGGGCGGTAATCGTCAGGGCATATGTTCCCGTTGGAAGCAGAGAGAATCGAAAGTGACCACCAGGTTCGGAGGGCTGCTGACGCCCCTGCCCGTTTTGAAGATTTCGAACGGATGTGGTAGCACCCGGAATGGGCTCACCTTTGTTGTCAGTAACACGACCTTCAATGCTGCCTGTTGGATTCTGACCAAAAACTGGCAATGCGCAAAGAATAGCGATGAGAGACAAGTATCGAAGCGAGGGGCACACTCTGGACCAATGGAGATCAGGACTCATCTAAAATTGAGCCTATGTTATTCTCTGCCTGGCCGGAGAACAATAATACCGAAATACTAGAATAATGTGTTCTGATTATTGACGATAATGCCGCCGAATCATACACTAGGTGCTCATTCAACCCATACTGCTTACTCATCCGGAAACTGCGGCGGTTGTACGCTCGAAGCTTACACTTCGAATACTGCCTGTTGTCACCGCCCTGTTCGTGCTTTGCTTTCTTGATCGCGTAAATCTCAGCTTCGCTGCGTTCGATATGACGAACGACTTACGGCTTAGTCCTTCGGTGTATGGCTTTGGAGCGGGCGTTTTCTTTTGGGGCTATCTGCTCTGTGAGATCCCGGCCGCGCGGCTGGTGGAGAGGAGAAGCGCAAGTTTCTGGTTAGGATCGATGTTGATCGCCTGGGGCTGTGCCGCCACGCTTATGGGAACAATCAGCACCGTCGCTGAGTTTTATGTGTATCGCGTAGTCCTTGGCATCGCCGAAGCTGGCTTCTTTCCGGGTATTCTCATTTACCTGAGCCGATGGTTCCCACAAGCGGATCGGGCGAGGGCCGTAGGCGCTCTGGCCGTTGGCCTTCCTGCGGCGAACCTGCTCGGCGCCCCTGTGTCAGGCTGGCTCCTTGCACAAACCTGGCTTCAGCTGCCCGGCTGGCGATGGGTCTTTATCGTCGAAGGAATACCCTCCGTCGTGGCTGGCGTCCTTGTGATCTTGTTCCTGAAAAACCGGCCTCGTCAGGCGCAATGGCTAACCAGGGAGGAACAAGAGTGGTTGGAGACCACACTCGCTCGTGAACAGTCCGCGCGTCCGGTTGGTACTGGAGGCGGAATTCGAACTTACCTGCAGGGTCCGTTTCTGCTACTGGTCCTAATTTGGTTTCTGGACAACGTGGGAGTCTACGGATTCAATCTATGGCTCCCGATGATTTTGCGCGGGTTGTCCGGGTATTCGTCGTCCGCCGTCGCGTTCCTGTCTGCTGCGCCGTTTGTAGGAGCTTTGATCGCCGCTGCTGTGGTATGCCTGTCGTCCGATCGCCGGAAGGAGCGTATGTGGCATACAGCTCTGCCGATGATCATCTTTGGTAGCGGAATGGGCCTGAGTGTGTTGCTGCATGAGAACCTGTGGTGGTCTTTAGGGGCTTTGTCCATGGCAGCCCTCGGGCTGACGTCCGGCACGCCAGGCTTTTGGGCGATAGTCACTTCCGCATACGCGGGATCGATTCACGTAGCGGTCATTACGTCTGCGGGAGCACTCGGCGGTATGGCCGGGCCCTTGCTGGTCGGCTACTTGCGGGAATTCAGGGGTGATTTTCTGGCGGGTCTCGCCGCTCTCTCGTTCTGCGTCATCCTAGCGGGGTGCCTGATTCTGGTTTGGTGTCGCCTGGGCTGGCCCACGAAACCACCAAGCTGACTGCCTCACGTCAAATCCACCTGGACGTGCAGTCGGCATGTCGTACATAGACTCTGTCCGGATTGCTGCTGGATCACGCGCATGCCGGAAACGACTGAGGTTACCTGGGTCAATCGGCGAGGACCGCTTCTTCCTGCGAGTGCCGTGATCCAGCCGGGAACCAGAGCGTGCTTAGTTTCATTCTCTTTCGATGGCTCTGCGCAGGAATCTAACGACTATCGTTACAAATTAGGGACAACATCCAACTGCCTTCCTGTTTCGTTTGTGTATATACTAGCTTCCGGCCAAGTGGCCTAAACGAAAAAAACAGGGTTGTCTCTTTTGGGGGTTGAAACATGCAGCGAACTGGTTTGGGTAGGGTGATTTTCGCCTTA